>CABQMC010000228.1 GCA_902465115.1 uncultured Collinsella sp. | reverse complement strand
GGTCGAGCTCCGCGCACGCCTCGCGGTAGGTGCCGTACACGGTCTTGGTCTTGCGCCTGCGGCCCTGCGGCGTGTTCTGCATCCAGCGCAGGACGTACTTCTTGCCGCGCCTCATCTCGGTCACGGAGCCCCAGACGCGGCGGCGCTGCTTCTTTGTCATATAATCAAATCCGTTCAGATCGCGGGCATATTCTCCGTTTCGCCCGGTTCTGACTCCGGCCCCGTCTCACGTTCCAAAGTGCAGGGGCCGTCTCCTTAATCTCGGAACCTCGGCATCAGCCTGCGGTCCCGAGATTTTTTAACTTTCATGGCATCACCTCCCTCTTTAGGCGAGCGGGTGGAAAATGCCCTTCTCGCGCAACTTCTCGCTCGTCCGGTACTGTTCGGCGTCGGGCACGCTGTGGAACTCGACGGTCTTGTCGTAATTCGCCTTGACGACCTCCTCGATCTCATCGAGCGACACGCGGAAGAACTCCCTGCGCTGGTTGACTATGTTCACCTTCCTGTCCTCGAAGGCCCGGTGCAGCGCCGCCTCGAGCTTCGGGGCGTCATCGCAGAAGATGAGCGCGTGCACGTCGAAATTGAACGGGACGGATGCGTCTCCGAGCTCGCGAATGCGGTCCATCGGCTCAAGGCGCCTCGTCATCCCGATCTTGTAGACGCCCTCACCGAATGAGCCGATGTTGGAGATTACGTATACGAAGCCTGCCTTCTGGTTCGCCTCTCGGTAATCGACATCCGACACTGCCCTGTCCACGTCGTCGAGCTTCGCCTTGAGCTCAGCGGCCTTCTCCTCGAGATCGGCGCGCTCGTCGTCGCCGGCATCCTTCAGGCGTGCCGAGATGTCCTTGTACGCCTTGAGGTACTGGGAGCGCTCCTTCTCGAGCTTCTTGCGCTCGGCCGCTATCTCGCGCTCGAGCTTCCGGGCCTCGCGCTCCTGCTCGCGGGCCTCGCGCAGCGCCTCCTTCTCCTCCTCTTTCTCCTGTGCGAACTCGAAGGCCAGCTGGACCTCCTCCTGCTTGAGGAGGACGTATGCGGCGGGGATGGATATGCCGATGGTCTTGCCGTTGCGGTTGATGGCTGCGGCCGACTTCTCGATTCTCTCGAGCGAGCGCTCGACGTTGGTCGCCTTGACTTTGCGCACGATTTCGTCGCACTCGCCGTTGTACGCCATCATGAGCAGCCTCGAGATTTCGCGGACCATCGCCTTGCCCTTCGAGGCGCTGCCGTTGACCGTCCAGGACGTCTTGTCCGCGGCCTTGCTGAAGCTCTTGACGGCCTCCTTCTGTTTCCTGCGGCATCGGTCGAGGGCGTCCTTGTAGTGAGTCGAGTCGGCGAAGTCGAAGCGCGGGCGGTACAGGCCGAACTCCTCGACCAGCAGCTCGTCATCGAGGACGCGCGACTTGGACTCCTTTGCCTTGACGATGGCATCCAGTTTGACGTTCTGCTTCTCCAGCTTCTCGAGCGAGGCCTTCTCCTCCTCGATTTTCTTCCTGAGGTCCTCGGCCTCGCGCCTGAGCCTGTCCGCGTCCGCCATCTCCGGCGTGAGCATGGACTCGAGCTCCTCTACCCGCTGCTTGTACTCGGTCGCCTTGAACATGTCCCTGAAAGCCATCGGTTCGCCTTTCTGTCTCTAATATCTCTTGACCTCGCTGGCCTGGTGCCACTTGACGACGCCGCGGAAGTTCACGCTGGCGTTCTCCGGATCGTCGAACACTATGTCGGTGTAGCCGTCCTCGTAGCTGTCCGGCGACAGCACGAGGGTCGACGCCCCGCGGTAGTAGCTTCTAAGGATCATCTCGCCGTTGTACTCGGCCGCCACGGCGTCGCCGTTGCGCGGTTCGCACCTGGGGGAGAGTAGTGCGTTCTCGCCGTCGGCAAACCTGCGATTCATGCATGAGCCGCGCACGCGCATGAGGTAGGCGTCCGGGTCGTTGACGCGCTCGAGGACTGAGATCGGCACGTCAGCGACCTCGTCGGGACCGAATTCATCGGTGAACTCGCCTGCGTGCCCGGCGACGAGCACGGGCAGAGTCACGTACTGGGCGCCGTTGGGGCGCACGGGCTCCGGGGTCTCGCCCATGAGTTCGGCGACCGTGGTATCGAAGAGGTCGGCGAGTTGACGAAGGATAGGCGTCCTCGGCGTGGCGCGGCCGCTTTCCCACTGACTTACCGACGAGTAGGTAAGACCGAGCTTGTCCGCCAACTCTGCCTGCGTGAGGCCCAGCTCGTCACGGTGTGCGCGAATCTTCTTCCCGAGGTCCATCTTTTCACCCCTTTAGGTAAATTACAATTCACCTTTAATTTTATTAAAAAAGTAGTTTGAATTATCTTGAATGTGTTGTAATATGATTACAGCGAAAGGAGGACGGGATGACAGAAACGTTGAGAGAGGTCCGAGAGCGCAAGGGCGTCAAGAAGGGCGCCGTAGCCGAGGCGATGGGCGTCACCTACCCCACCTATCAGCGGTACGAGGAGACGAACCGAATGCCTACCGATGCATTCGACGCGGCCTGCCGCTTCTTGGGCGTCTCGCGAGATTCTATTTTTTTGGCCAACGACTTGAATTAAATTAAAGTCACAAACGAAACGGAGAGAACCATGAACGAGAACTACATCGACATCGAGCTGGGCGGCTGGAACATCCCCGAGGCCATCACGGTCGAGGCCGAGCCCGTCGAGGCCCGCGACTTTTCCGACTTCGAGCTGTAGGGGAGGGCGACATGGGAGACGTGAAGATGCGCCGCGAGAACATCAGGTACGAGGCGCGCGGGAAGTCCTTCGAGATCGAGTGCCCGAGCGGCTTCGCGAGCATCGAGGCCATCGTCTGCTGGTGCGACGCCGGGGGCGGCTGGCACCGCGAGGCCTTCGAGTCGTTCCTCGACGCCCGCGGGCGCCTGGACGGTCTGCTGCGCGGCGAGGCGGTCATGGCCTACGTCCAGCGCACGGTCTGCATGAACACCGCCGACGCCATCGACCCCGGCATCCAGCCGGTTGAGGTCGGCCTTGCTGCGGGCGAGTGGGCGCTCTATCTGCGCAAAGGGTCCCGGGATGAAGCCCGCGGCTAATTAACTTCACAAACGAAAAGGAGAAAGACATGATTCAACTGATTATCGGAGCGGGTCTGGGACTCGGCGGCGTGGCCGCCGCCGTCGCCATC
>CABQMC010000227.1 GCA_902465115.1 uncultured Collinsella sp. | reverse complement strand
CATCCAAGCCGAGCTCGCCGGCAATGAGGCAGCGGTCGAGATTGTCGCGTGGAATCTGCCCATCGGCCGCAAGCACCGCAATGGCTATCGGCAGGTCAAAGCCGCTACCGGTCTTTCGGATATCGCCCGGCGCCAGATTGACCGTAATGCCCGAACGCGGGATCTCGAATCCGGCAGAGCGCATAGCGCAGCGAATGCGCCCGCGAGACTCCATGACCTCCATGCTCGGGATGCCGAGCATCTGGATGCCCGGGATGCCGCCCGCAAGCGAAACCTCGACCGTGACGGGAATCGCCTCGACGCCGCGGATGCAGGCAGCGTGGACGGCAAAGGTCTCGAACGCCATCACGACACCTGCCAATCGAACGCGTTGTACTGGTGCTCGATCTCGGCGATATGCCCTCCGCGAATGGTGACGCCCACGGCATCGAAGCGGATCGCCTTGAGCGGATAATGCTCCATGAGGTAACAGCTCGCGATGCGACGATAGCGCCGCTGCTTTTGGGCATTCACAGCTTCCTCGGGAAACACCCGCGTATCGCAATCCAGCGCAACACGCCTGGTCTTGACCTCGGCCATCACCACCACATCGTCGAGCTCGTCGAGCAGCACCAGGTCGGCCTCGCCCTCCGGGCATCGATAGCCTTGTTCCAGCAATGCATAGCCGCGCTCGTTAAAGTAATCGATTGCGATAAGCTCGCCCAGCATACCCAGCTCGCGAGGACTGAGCCCCTTGATAAACTCAGGCGTGATCGACCCGCAATCGAGCTCCCCCTCTTCCCAACGTTCCTTGAGCTGCTGCGTCTTGCTCATTTTGGCTGCGGCACACATGGGGTCTCCTTTCCCACTCCCTGCATTGCCTCGATAATGAGGGCAGGTTTCATGCGGGTAAGTACCGGAAGCAAACCAAATACCAACCAAATGCCGACAAATGAGGGGCCGCGCGCAACAATAGCGTTGCACACGGCCCCTACCAGCAGGTTTATAGAACCCTTAAGGTCCCTGTCTCCACAATTGACCTAGAAAAGGCGCTCAGTCTGCAGAAAGTTTCCGCAAAAGCTCACGCGGTGCAGCGGAGAAAGACCATGTTTGCGAATGGCCTCGATGTGCTCGGGACTCGCATAGCCTTTCGATTCGGCCAAATGGTACTCGGGATACTCGGCATCGTACTCGACCATCATCTCGTCACGCGTGACCTTTGCCATGATGGATGCCGCGGCGATGCAGGCGATCTTGGCATCGCCCTTCACCACGTCGCGCTCGTTGGGAACGGCGCCCAAGGGGTTACCGTCCATAAGCACGCAATCGGGCTCGAGCCCCGTATCGGCCACCGCACCCGCGACAGCAGCTCGAATGGCGCGGGCCATGCCCATCTCGTCGATATCCGCAGGAGCAATATGACAAAAGCCGATAGCGGTCGCCACCTCGGCAATCTTCACCGATAGCAGCTCGCGGCGCGCCGGCGTGAGCTTTTTGGAATCGTTGATGCCCCAGATGCGCGGCTCCATCGGAAGGCACACGGCACACACCGTCAAAGGACCGGCCACCGAGCCGCGACCCACCTCGTCGACACCCACGACCACGCCATCACCGCCGAGCTCATGCATAAGCTCGTACATGCCGTTGACGCGCTCGCGCTCGGCAAGCTCCTTGGCATGACGCTTAAGGGCACGCTCGCAAGCCTTGATCACCTGTTGGCGCGGATCCTCGCGATAATGCTCCACGAGGGCGGGAATCTCCTCAAACGTGGCGCTCGCCAGCTCGCCGGCAACCTGCGACGCCGAAACCGAGCTCGTCATGTTGGCCATACCAGGCCCTCCTTGTATGCAAATCAGATAAAAAGAAGGGCCACCCGAAGGTGACCCTTGTGTCCAAATGAGTGGACAGACGCTGCGATCTTCTTAGCGCTTCTCGGGGATGCGAGCAGCCTTGCCCACCTTGTCGCGGAGGTAGTACAGCTTGGCGCGACGGACGCGACCATGACGGACGACCTCGAGCTTGGCGATCTTGGGGCTGTGAAGCGGGAAGGTACGCTCAACACCGACACCGAAGGAAATCTTGCGGACGGTGAAGGTCTCACGGGCACCGGCGCCGGCCATGCGGATGACGTCACCCTGGAAAACCTGGATACGCTCGCGGTCGCCTTCCTTAATGCGGTAGTGAACCTTGACGTTGTCGGCAACGCGGACCTGCGGGATGTCCTCGCGGATCTGCTGACGCTCGATTGCGCGGATGTAATCCATGTGCAATTCCTTACTCTTCTAGAGGTGCCGTACCACCTTGGCCGGCACGTAGTTGAACAAACGCATTCGAGTATACACGCGCGGGTTTCTGCTGCAAGAACAATTTTTTACGCAGACAAAAAGACAAAACCCGCACACGACAACCGCCCGCCTCACGAATGAGACGGGCGGCATGAAGGGGGGGCTACGCTAGGCGCCTAAGCCCAAAACGTTAGGAGGAACGCTTGGCCTCGAGCTTGGCCTGAGCGGCCGCCAGGCGCGCGAGGGGCACGCGATAGGGCGAGCAGGACACGTAGTCCACATCGGCCGCGTTAAACAGGGCCTTAATAGACTTAGGGTCGCCGCCGTGCTCACCGCACACGCCAAAGTGCATGCCGGGGTTGGTGGCGCGACCCTTCTCGACGGCCATGCGTACGAGCTCCAATACCGCCGAGTCGATGGTCTCGAAGGGGTTGTCCTTTAAGATCTTCTTGTGCATATACAGCGGAATGAACTTGGCCTCGGCATCGTCGCGGGAGAAGCCGAAGGTCGTCTGGGTGAGGTCGTTGGTGCCAAAGCAGAAGAAATCTGCGTGATGGGCGATCTCGTCAGCGACCATGCAGGCGCGCGGCAGCTCGAGCATCGCGCCCACGGGAATCTTGAGCTCGACGCCCTCCTCGGCAGAAACCTCGGTGATCACGCGCTCAATGACCTCGCGAGTCTGGACATGCTCGGCCGTGATGGAAACGAGCGGAACCATGATCTCGGGACGCGGGTCGAAGCCTTCCTTGACGAGGCGAGCGGCGGCCGTTGCCACGGCACGGACCTGCATGAGCGGCAGGTCACCGAAGACGACAGACAGGCGCACGCCGCGCAGGCCGAGCATCGGGTTGGACTCGACCATGCCGTCGATACGGCGCAGGCGGGCACGCAGGGCGGCAA
>CABQMC010000226.1 GCA_902465115.1 uncultured Collinsella sp. | reverse complement strand
TTGCCCTCGACTACACCGAAGAAGTTGGTCTCACGGACTTCACCTGCCCGCGTCGATGGCGTATTATGTTCAACTGTTTGTTTGTAGTTGCAGCCTAAAGCTGCTTGGTTGGAGGAGTTTCCTTTGGCAGTCAAGATTCGCCTTGCTCGTCACGGCGCTAAGAAGCGTCCGTACTACCGTGTCGTCGTCGCCGATTCCCGCGCCCCGCGTGACGGTCGTATCATCGAGGAGGTTGGCCGCTACAACCCGATGACCGCCCCCAAGACCATCAACCTCGACCTCGAGAAGATCGCCGACTGGCAGTCCAAGGGCGCTCAGCTCACCGACGCCGTCGCCGCTCTGGTCAAGGCCGCCAACGAGGGCGAGAAGACCGAGACCGTCGTCAAGAAGTCCAAGAAGCAGCTCGCCAAAGAGGCCGAGGCCGCTAAGGCTGCCGCTGAGGCCGCTGAGGGCGCCGAGGAGTAAATCGTGCCTGAGGTTGACGCTGCACAGCTCGAGGGTGAGGCAATGCTCTCAGATCGCATCGCCGATCTCGTCGAATATCTCGTTGTTCAGATCGTCGACGACCCGGATTCCGTGAGCCTTGAGGTCATCGATGGTGACGACGCCTCTACGATTGAGGTTTCGGTCGCCGAGGATGACGTCGCTAAGGTCATCGGCCGTCGTGGCCGTACCATCAAGGCCATTCGCACGCTCGCCCGTGCACTGGCCGCTCGCCTCGACACTGCTGTCGAGGTAGAGGTTCTGGGCTAGGACCTTGAGGTCCCAGTACAAAAACATCGCCCGTGTGGTCAAGTCGCACGGAAGGAAGGGGGAGGTCCTCGCGCAGCCGCTGCGGGGGCTTCCTTCTGTATTAGAGCCTGGTATGCGCGTCGCCCTGACGCCGCCGGCGCTCAAGCGCGACCGCTTTTGCACGGTCGTGTCCGTCACCGATACGGGCGATGGCGATCTGGTCTCGTTTGAGGGCATTGACGACTTGACGGCCGCCGAGGGCATCACGGGATGCTACGTGCTGGCAAATCGTGACGATTTTGAGCTCGATTCGCTCGACGCTGCCTATACCGACCTGATGGGTCGCGAGGTGGTCGACGAGCGCTTCGGTTTACTCGGCACGATCGTCGAGATCATGTCGACGCCCGCTAACGATGTTTGGGTTGTCGAGGGCGATCGGTACGGCGAGGTACTGATTCCCGTGATCGAGCAGGTCGTGCTCGATCTTCCCGACACAGGAACAATTTCCGTCCACGTTATGGACGGCCTGATCGATATGGACAAGTAGGGAGGACAACATGCTGATCGAGACCCTTTCGGTCTTTCCCGAGATGTTTGAGCCCGTCATGTCCACATCGATCTTGGGCCGCGCCCGCAAGGCCGGCCTTTTTGATTTTAAGGCGTATAACCTGCGCGACTGGACGCACGACCGCCATCGTACCGTCGATGACGAGCCGTACGGCGGCGGGCAGGGCATGCTCATGAAGGTCGAGCCTATTGCCGAGGCCATCGAGGCCATCAGCTCCGAGGGTCCCAAGCCCACCGTAGTGTTCTTCACCCCCTGTGGCGAGCCCTTTACGCAGCATGTGGCCGAGCGCCTGCTCAAAAGTGAGCGCCTGCTGTTTGTGTGTAGCCGCTACGAGGGCGTCGACGAACGTGCGTATGCGTATGCCGATGAGCGTCTGTCGGTCGGCGACTACGTGCTTACGGGTGGCGAACTTCCCGCTATGGTCGTTGCCGATGCCGTCGTACGCCTGATTCCCGGCGCCCTGGGCGACGAGATGAGCAATGTGGACGAGTCGTTCTCGACCGCCGAGGACGGAGGCCTGCTCGAGTACGCGCAGTACACCCGTCCCGCCGAGTTCAACGGCGAGGGCGTGCCGCCGGTGCTCGTGAGTGGCGATCACGCCAAGGTCGATGCCTGGCGTCGCAAGAACGCCATCGAGCGCACCTGCCGCTGGCGTCCCGATCTGATCGAGACGGCGCGCCTTACGCCCCAGGAGCGTGCGTACGCGCAGGAGATTTTGGACGCTTCGTATTCGCAGAGCGAGGAGTGAGAATGGTTCCATCGCAGCATTCCGCGTTGAGGGGCGCTTTTGAGTGGATCGCGGTCATCGCGATCGCATTGGTCGCCACCTTCTTGATTCGCTCGTTTGTGGTCGAGCCCTTTGTGGTGCCCACCGGCTCCATGGAGTCCACGATCGAGATTGGCGACCAGATCCTGGCACAAAAGGTGAGCCTCGAGCTCGGTCAGCCCGTCAAGCAGGGCGATATCGTGGTGTTTCACAACCCCGATGGCACCTCCGAGCATGATGTTCTTGTCAAGCGTGTTATTGCCACGGCCGGCCAGACGGTCGACCTGCAGGATGGCAAGGTGGTCGTTGACGGCCAAGCGCTCGACGAGGACTATACGACGGGCATGAGCTGGCCACTTTCGGTCCAAGCGCCCGGTGCTCAGGTAAACTATCCCTACACCGTTCCCGACGGGTGCGTGTGGGTGATGGGCGACAACCGCGAAAACTCTGCCGACTCACGCTACTTTGGTCCCGTCGACCGTTCGGACCTGATCGCCGTGGCGCTCGTGCGTTACTGGCCGCTCAACCGTCTGGGCGCTATCGACTAAAAACCGCTATAGTACAGTACCTAACCGTGTAATCGTTTCGACGAGGGGATATTAGAGGCATGAACGCTTCATCGCTTTCCTTCCAAGACATCATCCTGCGTCTCCAGCAGTACTGGGGCGAGCAGGGCTGCGTCATTATGCAGCCCTATGACTCCGAGGTCGGTGCCGGTACCTTCCATACCGCGACCACGCTGCGCTCGCTCGGTCCTGCCGAGTGGCGCACCTGCTATGCGCAGCCTTGCCGCCGTCCCGCCGACGGCCGCTACGGCGAGAACCCCAACCGCATGCAGCACTACTATCAGTTCCAGGTGCTCATCAAGCCCTCACCGGTCAACGCTCAGGAGCTTTACCTGGGGTCTCTTGCCGCTATCGGTCTGGACCCCAACGACCATGACGTCCGCTTTGTCGAGGACGACTGGGAGAGCCCGACGCTCGGCGCCTGGGGCCTTGGCTGGGAGGTCTGGCTCAACGGCATGGAGGTCACGCAGTTTACGTACTTCCAGCAGGTAGGCGGCATCGAGGTCGACCCCGTGCCCGTCGAGATCACCTATG
>CABQMC010000225.1 GCA_902465115.1 uncultured Collinsella sp. | reverse complement strand
CAACGGTGCGCGCCTTCTCGGCCACGAGCTTGGCCAGGGCGTTAAAGCGGTCGAGGTCGCTGGCGGCCTCGACGCTCTTGCCGCTGATGCTCATGACGGCATCGCGATAGAGCTCGGTAAACTCCTGCTTGTTGTCGAAGATCTTATTCATACGTTCCTTTCCCCCGGGGATATCTCCCGGAACGGTTATGACATGTATCCTACGCCCCCGCGGGGCGGGTAGTTACAGTGGTAACGCCTTTGTTACGCTTTCTTGGCAGGAGCCTTAACAGCAGCTGCCTTGGTCTTGGGAGCAGCCTTTTTGGTGGCTGCCTTCTTGGCTGTGGTGGACTTGGCCGAAGCCTTGGCAGCGGGCTTGGCAGCCTTCGCCTTGGTCGGAGCCTTCTTAGCAGCCGCGGTCTTGAGCTTCACCGAGGACGCACGCTTGCGCGTCGCCTTCTTGGGCTCCTCGACCACGGGCGGCTTATAGCTGCTGGGACCACGGCGCTTAAGGACCACGCCAGCCAGACCGGGCACTTTGATCTCGATGGAGTCCATCTGCCCGTTCCAGGGATAGGGCTCGCTCGAGCAGGTATAGGGCTCCTCGCCGGCGTATCCGCTGCCGCCAAACTCGGGACGGTCGGAATCGAAGATGACCTCCCAGTCGCCCTCGCGCGGCACGCCCACACGGAAGCTCTCGTAGCTCGCCGGATCAAAGTTGATCAGGATCACCAGGTCGTCATCGACGTCCTCGCCCTGGCGCACAAAGCTCACGATGGACTGTTTGGAGTTATCCGCGTCGATCCAGGTAAAGCCGTCGTCGGTGTAGCCGCGCTCGTACAGGGCGGGCTCGGCGGTGTACAGGTGGTTGAGCGCCTTGATAAACGCCTGATGATGACGGTGGGTCTCGTACTCCTCGGTCAGGAACCACTGGATGGACTCGTAGTAGCGCCATTCAATAAACTGGCCGATCTCGTTGCCCATAAAGTTGAGCTTGGCACCGGGGTGTGTCATTTGATAGAAAGCCAGCGTGCGCAGGCCGGCAAACTGGCGCCACCAGTCGCCCGGCATGCGGCCGATCAGCGAGCACTTGCCGTGCACGACTTCGTCGTGGCTCAGCGGGCAGATGAAGTTCTCGGTAAAGGCGTACATGATGGAGAACGTGAGCAGCCCGTGGTTGCCGGGGCGCCACGGAAAATCGGTCTGCATGTAGTGCAGGGTGTCGTTCATCCAGCCCATGTCCCACTTGTAGTGGAAGCCCAGGCCGCCGTCCTGCGGCGGATAGGTCACGAGCGGCCACGCGGTGGACTCCTCGGCCATCATCATCACGTCGGGGTAGTGCGCCTCCACGGCGCAGTTGACCTGGCGAATGAACGCGCTGGCGTCCAGGTCCTCCTCGGTACCGTACTTGTTGAACTTCTTTTGACCCGGATCGTCGATGCCAAAGTTGAGGTACAGCATACTGGACACGCCGTCCATGCGAATGCCGTCAACGTGGAAGTTCTCGAGCCAGTACAGCACGTTGGAGACCAGGAAGGAGCGGACCTCGCCGCGAGCGAAGTCAAACTTGTGCGTGCCCCAGTTGGGGTGAATCTCGTGCTCAAACAGCATGTGGCCGTTAAAGGTGGCAAGGCCGTGGGAGTCGGCGCAAAAACCGCCGGGCACCCAGTCCATGATCACGCCAATGCCTGCTTCGTGGCACGCATCGATAAAGTGCATGAGTTGCTGCGGATTGCCATAGCGCGACGTTGCAGCATAGTAGCCGGTCGTCTGGTAGCCCCAGGAGCCATCGAAGGGATGCTCCATGAGCGGCATGACCTCGATATGCGTATAGCCCATATCGCGCACGTAGTCCACGAGCTCCACCGACAGGTCGTCGTAGGTGTAGAACTCGCCGCGCTGCGCGGGGAAAGGATCCATGGGGCCGGGGTAGTTGCCGTACTCGTCGGGCTCGCCCTGTGGCGTGTCGCCGTGGCGCTTCCACGAGCCAATATGCACCTCGTAGATGTTGAGCGGCTGCGACATGTGGTTGTGGCTGGCGCGGCGCTTGAGCCACGCGGCGTCGTTCCACTTGTAGCCATCGAGGGTCCACAGCACGCTCGCGGTACCCGGAGGGCACTCGGCCTTAAAGGCATACGGATCGGCCTTGTAGAGCTTTTCACCCTCGTTGGTCTCAATAAGATATTTATAGAGCTGACCCTGCTCGGCGCCAGGAATAAAGCCTTCCCAAATAGCGCTCGTATGCACGGGCACCAGCGGGTTGGCCTGCTCATCCCAGTCGTTAAATTCACCAATGACATGGACACTCTTTACGTCGGGCGCCCAAACGCAAAAGCGCCAGCCGCGCGTGCGCTGCTGCGTGTCGGGATGCGCGCCCATCTTTTCCCAGCTGCGCTCCCACATTCCAATGCCAAACAGGTAGACATCGTCCTTGGAGAGCTCCGGTGTGTGCGGAGCCGGTTTGCGGGTTGCGGGCTTTTTAGCCGTTGGCTTTAGCTTTGTATCGCTCACGTTTGATCCCATCATGACGCGGCAGCGTGTTGCCTTGGTGACTAGATGCGAAAGGTCCAAGGCTGCACGAATCGAAGGGACGGCGAAGTTTCTGTGATTCGTTCCACCTCGCGTGCTCGGTGGAACTTTCGGCAGAAACTACGATAACACCTGTGCGTTAGTTTTATGGACGAAAGCGGATTTGCAGGGGCGTTTAATCGGTGAGCGACATGTTTATACCACTGGCAGAATTGCCGTGGTAAAACTCTTGACAGTTTTACCAATTAGGGTTTCAAAACTGTTAGGCTGACGTTTGGTAAAACGTTTTTAGCAGGTTGTTTACCATTTGACATCGAAAGGTTCGTTTATGCCCCATACCGCCACTCCCAAGGTTGCTTTTATTTTCGATTGCGATGGCACGCTGGTGAATAGCACCCCCGTATGGGCCTATGCCCAGCCCGAGTTATTGCACCGTCACGGGATTGACGTGACCGTGGATGACTTTGCCCAATTTGAGCACCTGTCGCTTGAGGATGAGTGCCAGGCCTACCACGACACGTGGGGCATTGGCGCGAATGGCGAGGAGCTGTATCGCGAGCTGGGTGAGATTTTGATTGATGGGTACTCCAAGGTGCCGCCGCGCGAGGGGCTTCTGGCGTTTTTGGATCAGGCAAAGGCGGCGGGCATTGCCATGTGCGTGG
>CABQMC010000224.1 GCA_902465115.1 uncultured Collinsella sp. | reverse complement strand
TCCTGTCGAAGCCCCGACTCCGCCAGCCAAATCGCCGACTGCAGATCGTTTTCTTCTAGAGCGGCATTTGCTCCCTTAATCATGCAATCGATGTACTTTGACTGCATAATGCGCCGCATGCGCAAAAAGTAGGTGGGATTACAGCCATTGGGAACATACAGCGGTCCGGCATAAAGCTGCTCAATCTTAAGGCACAGCTCAACTAAATGGGGCCCGCGCGCACCCGTGCGATTTCCCAAAACCTCGCGGCTTATCTGGTCAAACAGCCGTACATCGGTCTTGACGTAGTCGCCGTTGAGCCCAATGCATTCATTTTGGATGAGCACGCACGACTTGCCATCCGGCGTCGGTCCCAAAGCCGACCGCAAGCGCGATATCGTCGAGTACAGGTTGTTGCGGGCGCTATTGAACTCGGCATGGGGCCACAGCTCCATGGCCAGCGTCTCACGATCGACGAGCGCATCCATGCCCAGCGCAAGCCGCTCGGCAAGCGTCGCCGCCTTCTTGCGGCGCCACATTTTGTCCGTGATGGGAAACCCGTCGCGCTCGGCGCGAAACGCACCAAACATGCGAATCTCGATATGGTCGATGGTATCAACGGCTTCAACCTCGCCGGCCTGGAATAGGCGCTCGCCCTCCCCTTCCAAATCGTCGCGCAGCGAGTACCGCGACAGCTCGCGCACGGGAAGCTTCTTGCGTATCCTGGCCGCCGGCTCGCCCAGACAATGCATGGCAAGGCGCGCAAAGAGCCGATACGATGGCTCTAGAATCCCCGCACGATTCATGGACATCCAGGCCGCAAGATCGCTGTCTCGGCCCGCACAGGCCAAATGCAGCGCCACCATCCAGGCTTCTGCGCCACCAACCTGCGTCTGGCTTATATCGAGTAGCTCCGCTTCCTCGCGTACCGAAACCATCGAGGTGTTACGCAGATATGCCGCGCGCTCCAGCAGCAATGCGTTATCGCGCATGTACCCAATCGACTCCTCGGCAAGTTTGAGCACTTGGACCGCACGGAACTTTGCATTAACCGGCCGTCCCTCTGCCAGCGACTGCCAGCCTTCTAGCAACAGGCCAAACAGCTGAATCTGGTTGTCGCGCATGCGCACGGCAAAACGATCGAGCTCGTTGAACGCCGCGTCGTCGGTTACCGGCAAGCCGGAAAGGAGCCGCCGTGCCGCCAACACCATGCGCACCCAGATAGCCATCGCCTTAAGCCCACGTACGTCGAGCGCCTCCCGCACCATCGTCATCTCGTCGTCGCGCTCGTCGGTTCCCGCAAACGACCCGTCAAAGAGCTCCACCAGCATACTATCGGCCCGTATAACAATCCCCGCGATGTCGAGCTCGCAGTCGTAGGCCTTGCTCGTTTTGAGCTGCTGTAGAACGCCGCCGTCATCTCCCCGTTCGGTCAGGCATCGCTTGACCTCGATATGCGCGGACAGCATGTCGAGTGCGGTGTGGGACGTCTCTATTTCTGGCACGGCCAGGTTCGTAGGAAGCCCAAGCCCGTTGTCCCCATAGCAAACAGCCGTCAGTGTCTGGGCCACCCTCCATGAAACAGGGTCTATTTCGCAGGCCGCCCGTTCGCCCCCGCGCTCGATGACCGATGCCATATAGCGAGCAAGCTTTGTATTGGACACGCTGACCGCTGCCAGATATACGCCAAGCGCCTCGGCAGGCGTTGGCTCTGGAGCCGGATCGTCGGCATCGATCGTGCCCAGCGCTGCTCGGCAGATATCGGCCCCGTGCCCCGTCAGAGCAAGATCGACCCCATACTGACCAGCAAGTTCAAGGACCGCTTCACGGTCCAAAAAGGCGTCCGCCAGGCCCATCGCCGCATCGCATCGGCCCGCCTTAAGCAAAATCCGGGCCGCCCTCGGAACAAGTTCGGGGCGAACCTCGGCCACCAACTTACGCAAGCGCAAGCGTCCGTTATCCTCCGTGCCCAGACACGTAAAACTCCGATCGGCGGGATCCAAGCCAAAGATCGGGTAGTCGCGTACAAAGTAGGACTGGTCAACCATCGACAGCCTCACCCCGCAAGCCTCGAGTTCTGCGATATTGCCCTCGCCCATCAAAACCATGAGGCATGCCACGCAAAACAGCGCATTATTGTCGAGCGAAGCCAGATCGACAAGTGCCGCGCCATATACGTTGACAATCTCGTTTTCGAGCAGACCGGCTACGTCGCCTTGGCCATACGGACCCGTCTGCAATGCCGAAACGAGTTCGGGCACGCCCTGCGTGAGCTGATAAAAGTCGAGCGATGTGCTGATCGAAAACGCCGATGCCCACGACGAATACTCATAGGCATGCACCTTGAGCATCTGCGCATTGATCTTAACCGAATCGCCCAGCCCATGAATCAGCTGACGATTTGAAGGACGACAGGAGATAAAGACCCCTACCCCCATAGCGCGCAGGCCGCGAATCCTGTCGATGAGGTCTTCGGTATCGTGCTGATCGAGGTTTGGCACATTATCAATCGCGATAAGGGAGTGCGGTTTGTCTTTGAGTTCTTCGGTAACCACCTCGAGCTGCATAAACACCTCGCGCCCAGTGGCGCGATCGGCCTCGATAATCCGCACGGGGCCTCGCGTCGGGTCGCATTTAACCTCATGGGTGTACTGCAGCAGCACCGAGGTCTTCCCAAACCCGTCGGGCGCATAAAGAACCACGATGCCGGCCTTTCGGCCCTTGGCGATAAGCTCATTCATCAAGCGTTCGCGTCGCACCATATAGCCTCCGCCCAGCGGCATCAGCTCGAGGTCGTCTATACCGCTCAAATCGTTTACCATGCCCGCTCCTCAACTCGACCGTATGGACACTGTAGCCGCAAGACCATACAAGCCGCGCTATGAATAGAGCGACCTTGTGTTTTAGGTTGTCTTTTGGTACGCAAGCGGCAAGTTTTTGTACAGCGAGGACCGATTGTTATTAATCCCCCGACTAATCGGTCTTTAAGCAGGTAAATGAGCTTGTCAGCTTGTCCCATCTAAGCGGCAGTGTAACGCAGATGAACAAGGTTCAGCCATGTCATTCAACTCGCCTAGCACCCGCTACCGTCTACGACCTTCTAGTGGCATTTTTGCATAGAATCTGGTATAGAATGAATCAAGCTGTTGGACATCCGGCATTCGTCAAGCTTGCGGCAAGTTTTTGGTCAAGTGGGCAAAAAGGGATAGCAAAA
>CABQMC010000223.1 GCA_902465115.1 uncultured Collinsella sp. | reverse complement strand
TGCTCGTCGGCAAAGTCGGTGCCCCAGATGCCCGTGTCCTGGCCGATCAGCACAATCTCGCGCACACCGCCGGCAACCAGGTCACGCACCTCGGAGATAATGCTCTCGGAATTGCGCGAATGATAGCGACCGCGAATGTAGGGGATCATGCAGAAGCTGCAAAAACGATTGCAGCCATCGGAGATCTTGACGTAGGCAACAGCGCCCTCGACGGTACGCTTGACCTGCGGGATATAGGCGGCAATCTCGCGCTCCACACCCAGTACGCCATCGATGACAGAGACGATACCGTCTTCCTCATCGGCCTTCACAAAGGCCGCGACCTCGGGAAGCTCGTCGGGCAGGTCATCGCCGTAACGAGACGGCACGCAACCGCACATGACGATGGGGCAGGCGCGAACGCCGTCCTGCACCTCGTTAGCGAGCTCGAGCGTGGTCTCGATGCTCTCGGACGTCGCCGAGGCAAGAAACGAGCACGTGTTGACGATAGCGATATCGGCATCCTGCGGATCGAATGCTTCCTCGTAGCCCGCAGCGGTCAGCAGCGAACGCATGCGGTCGGTATCGACCTCGTTCTTGGCGCAGCCAAGCGTGATGTAGAGTACAGAACCCAACGGAGTATCCATGTTGGAGAACGGTCCTTTCGAGTAAATTAGCGGTAGTTGGTAAACTGCAGCGGCTGGCCGTAGTCCTGGTCGCGCAGGAACTGGATCACCGTCTGAAGCGCGTCCTTAGAAGCCGAGGAAACGCGCAGCTTATCGGCCTCGATGGTCACCTTGACCTTGAGCTTTTGATCCTTGATGTCCTTATTGATCTTCTTGGCGGTCGCCTGGTCGATGCCCTCGACAATATGGCCGAGCACGCGCACGGTACCACCCGAAGCTGCCTGCGGGGCGTCCCAAGAGATAGCCTTAAGGTCGATACCGCGCTTGATGAGCTTAGAGCTCAGCACGTCGATGATCTGCTTGGAGACGAAATCGGCCGGAGCATTGATCGTAAAGAGTTTATCGCCCTTCGAAAGCTCGATGGTGGCGCCGGAGTCCTTAAGGTCATAGCGCTGAGAGATCTCGCGAGTCGTCTGCTGGAAGGCGTTATCGACCTCCTGCATGTTGACCTCGGACACAACGTCAAAGCTGGAATCTTTAGCCATGGTTCTTCCTTTCGGTGCGGGGAGCCTTAGTAGCTGTCGTACGAATAGTCATCTGAATCGTTCGCTGTCTGACCGTCAGATGCCGTGTCGGTTCCATCGGCAGACTGAGCATCGGCGCCGTCGGCAGACTGGGCGTCGGTGCCGTCGGCAGTATCGGTGCCGTCGGTACTCTCGCCGTCCTCGGAGTCTGTGGTCTCCTTCTTGGGAACGGTAATGGTCACGCGCGCCACACCCGATGTCTTAGTGTCGTAGCGAACCTTTTCGCCATTCTTGGTAACCGTGACATCGGAGGGCTTGGACGTGGTGATCTCGATCGAGGACTCGGGCGTGTACTCCTGCTCAAAGGGACCGGTAGCCTGGGCGCCATAGACCGATTTACCATCGACCTTGACCTCGATCCAGGCGGTCTTGCCCTTGGCAACAGAGACCTTGACCTTGATGACCTCGTCCTCTTCCTTTTTCGCCGTCGCCTTGGCGGCATCGGAATCGACAGAATCCGTCGCCTCGTCGGTGTCTTCATCGTCGTCAACGGATTCGGTCTTCTTAGAAGACTTCTTACTCGTTGTCTTGGTGGCAGCGGGCGTCTCAGGCGTCGCCTCGGGCGCCGAGGAGCCGCAGCCGCGCAGAAGCACCACGATGAGCACGATCAGCAGCAAGGCCACGGCACCGATGCCGGCGTAAACGATACGAGGATCTAGACCGTTGTTCTGGGAAGCACGCCCACCGCCGCGTCCACGATTGGAACTGCTGCGGCCGCCTCCCTGAGGCATACGACCACGATTGCTATCGGAACGGCCGCGATAGCCACCCTGGCCCTGAAGGCTGCGCTGACCCGAGCGGGGCGCAAGTTCACCGCGGCCTTGATAGCCACGCTGCCCCGAACGCGGAGCCGAAGAGCGCTGGCCATACGGCTGTGATTGAGAGCGAAGACGCGGCGTCACCTGCGTGGTATCGGCATCCGCATAGCCACCGCGAGAGCGTCCCGTAGAGGCACCACGGTAGCCGCGATCGGAATAGCCGCCGTCGCCGTAGCCGGCACGAGGGTCACGCGCCACACCTCGGGCAGCGGGAAGTGCACGGTCCTCGGGCATCGGCGTACTGCGGAACCGGTCACGCTGTGAGCGAATCTCCTCGCCCGAACCCGTCTCGGTAATATAACCGGCCTGCTGAGGACGCTGTCCATAGCGGGTCGAACGACCGCCCTGAACCATCAGGAAGCGCCCGTTATCGACCGAGGAACGCGAATTGACGTAGCCGGCGGCGTCCTGAAAACGACCGCCCTGCTGCGACGTCTCGCGTTCGTATGCCATCAGATCGTCAAAGTAGGCATTGACGACCTCGCGCGGATTGAGGCCCAAAAAGCGAGCATAGCTCGAAATCATGCCCTGCGCATAGCCGCGCGGCGGCATCGAAGCAAAGTTACCGGTCTCGAAAAACTCGATGATCTGCGGCCTGATTTTGATGGTGTTGGCGACTTGCTGAATGGAAAGGCCCATTCGGCGACGCTGCTCAAGCAGCATGTCACCAAAGCGTGCAGCCATCAGAATCCTCCAAACTCACGATCTTCACGTGCCATCTCGGCGTCGACAGACTCCAGCGCGGCAAGCCCCTCCTCGTCCAACAGGACCTCGCGCGGCTTGGAACCGTCGGGCGGACCGACGACACCCTTTTCTTCCAGCATGTCCATAATACGCCCGGCGCGCGCATAGCCAACCTTCAGACGACGTTGCAGGCCAGATGTGGAGCCAAGCTGCGATTCCACCACAATATGGGCGGCTTCCCAGATAAGCGGGTCGTCATCTTGCGGCTCGGCAACGCCCGGTACGGACAATGCCGCCGCCACCCGCCATGGACATGGAAGCGGGCGCCACGGCAGACAGGATCTCCTCGTGGTAGTCGGGCTCGCTCTGCGACTTGACGAACTCGACGATCTCGTTGATTTCATCATCCGAGACAAAGCAGCCCTGGATACGGCGGGGCTTGCCCCAGTCGACCTTGGAGAACAGCATGTCGCCCAAACCGGTGAGCTTTTCGGCACCCATCTGGTCGATG
>CABQMC010000222.1 GCA_902465115.1 uncultured Collinsella sp. | reverse complement strand
AGTCGACGGCAACGACCAGGCCGTCGAGCCTCAGGCCATCAAGCGTATCGATGGCGTGGTCGACATATGCCTTGCGGGCGTCCTTCATCTTGATAATGTGGCCCACGCCGGCGCCGGTCGGCAGCGTGTCGGCAGCCATGGCTTCCTCGGACATGACCCAGGCGCTGATCTCTTCCTCGACCGCGTCGGGAAGCTTCATGCCCTTGCGGCTAAAGAACTTGATGCCATTGAACTCCGGCGGATTATGCGAAGCGGAGATGACGATGCCGCCATCGAGCTCGTTCTGAACGGTGAGCAGTGCCACGGCAGGCGTGGGGATAACGCCGCAGCAGTGCGGGCGGCCGCCCTCGGCCATAATGCCGGCGGTCAGAGCGCTCTCGAGCATGGTGCCCGAAAGGCGCGTGTCACGGCCGATGCAGATATCCGGACCAAGAAACTTGGTCGCCGCGCGGCCCAGGCGAAACGCGAGGTCGCACGAGAGGTCGGCATTGGCGACGCCACGGACGCCGTCGGTACCGAAGATGTTCTGGGGCATAGGATCGCTCCTTCCCTAGCAGACGATATGCAACCGCCCACCCTAGTCGAAAAAGAAAAGCGGGACCCGCCGAGGAATCGGCAGGCCCCGCTTGTACATTGTATCTCGAAAGGAGATAAAACCTTAGCGCTTGGAGAACTGGGGAGCGCGGCGGGCCTTCTTGAGGCCGTACTTCTTGCGCTCGACCACGCGAGCATCGCGCGTAAGGAAACCGGCCTTCTTGAGGTCAGCACGGTAGTCGCCAGCGTTCAGAAGAGCACGAGCGATGCCCAGGCGCAGAGCGCCGGACTGACCGGAAATGCCGCCGCCATCGCACAGAGCGATAACGTCGAACTGACCGGCGGTGTCGGTCACCTTGAAGGGAGCAAGGGCGTTCTCAACGAGCTGATGACGGCCGAAATACTGCTCGGCGTCACGCTTGTTGATGGTCACCTTGCCGGTGCCGGGGACGAGACGGACGCGGGCGACGGCGTTCTTACGACGGCCGGTACCCTGGTAGACAACGGTGTTCTCAGCCATCTTTAAGCCTCCAGCTCAATCTTCGTGGGGTTCTGGGCAGCATGCGGATGCTCGGCACCAGCGTAGACCTTAAGCTTGGTCATCTGGGCACGGCCGAGGGTGGTCTTGGGCAGCATACCGCGAACGGCGCGCTCGATGACCTTCTCCGGGTGCTTCTCCATAGCCTGGCGGAAGCTCTCAGCCTTGAGGCCGCCGTTGTAGCCGCTGTGGCGATAATAGGTCTTCGTGTCGGCCTTGTTACCGGTAAGCTGGACCTTATCGGCGTTGATGACGACAACGAAGTCGCCGCAGTCGCTGTTGGGCGTGAACTGGGGCTTGTTCTTACCGCGCAGGATCATTGCGATCTGGGTGGCAAGACGGCCCAGGACAGCACCATCGGCGTCGACGAGAACCCAGTTGCGCTGGACCTCGCCCTGCTTGGCGTAGTGAGTCGATTTCGAAATCACTTAGACTCCTCCATGTACAGTACGTGTTGTTACAGAGATTCACGGGGCTCTGCAAGTAACCCGTCCATATTACCCCGCTCGCCGTACGAGTCAACAGGTATTTTGACTCCAACCAGAGTTTCTGCACATGTCATCCACGAGCCGTGATTTTCCAGCTCTTTAGCTGTTGTCATTTTTTGAGGGTTCGCCGTCGCTAGCGCTCAACGAACTCTTGGATTTCCGCAAGCAGGCGCTTTGCCTCCTGGCGGCCCTGAATATACAGGTCCAATAGCTTTGCTGAATCGTGCTCGACATGGCCGACCTCGACCGGCTTTTGCGGAGCGACGACCAACGCGCGGCCCTCGCGCTCATACTTCCACAGGTGCATGCGCTGGATGTTGTAACGGTCATGGCGCGTCTCGATAGCCTCGAGCAGATAGGGGTAGTCGGCATAACGCGCACGCGCGGCCGGCAAAAACTCGTAGGGCTTTTTCTCATACGAACGGTCCTGCGTGACAATGACAACCGCACGGTCGAAGCCCGCCTCCTCGAGCACATGCTCGATGGGGACCGAATCGGCAACGCCACCGTCGACGTATTTGTGCCCGTCGATCTCGACCGGAGGCGTCACCAGCGGCAACGAAGTCGAGGCGCGCACGGCGTCGAGATCGAGCACAGCGCTTTTGACCGGCAGGTACGCGGCGGTTCCAAACAGCATGTCCGTCGCGACAGCGTACATCTCGATGGGGCTTGCGTCGAACGTCTCGTTGTCAAAAGGATCCAGGCGGTCCTGGACATCGTTGAAGATAAAGTCGTAACCCACAATGGAGCCCGTGGACGCAAACGATGCGGCGCCCATGAAGCGGTTGTCGTTGCAGAAAGCCAGGTTGATGCGGTTGGCACGGCCGATCTGGTGCGACTTGTAGTTCACGCCGTTGAGGGCGCCGGCCGATACACCGTAGACAGCCGGAATCTCGACGCCAGCCTCCATGAGAACGTCGAGCACACCCGCGGTAAACTGCCCGCGAAAGCTACCGCCCTCCAGGACGAGCGCGACCTTGCCGGCGTTCTTTGCCTTATCTTCTGCAGTCATATTGACCTCCTGCGATTGCGTTTTGGCCTTCTTCTACCCAGTTTTGGGATGGCGAGCGCATGGGTTTTTCGAGGCGGCAGGTGAAGCGGAAAGCGTGTCCCAGTTTGAGGCGGGATTCCAGGATGCGCTTTCCGCTTGGACCGCCGTTGGGAAAGCGCGTCCCGTCCTGAGCGCGGATTCCGGGATGAACTTTCCGCTAGCCATTCATTTGGAAATTACATCCCATTCCGAATGAGGATTCCGGGATGTACTTTCCGTTTGAGCTGCCATTGGGAAAGCATGTCCCACTCTACGGCTCGATTCCGGGTCGCAGTTTCCTCTTGAGGCGCCATCCGGAAACTACGTCCCAGTCTGAGCGTGGATTCCGGGACGTGCTTTCCGCCTGGGCCGCCATTGGGAAAGCGCGTCCCACCCTGCGCTGCCGCGACGTTTTCCTAACGCTCGCGCCCTGCATAGAGTTCGATTCTCCGCGGGTTTGGGGTTCCGTTGATGCGACGCATGGCAGGCTGATATTCGATAACATCGCATCCATATTGAGCTGATAGTTTGCGCGGAGAATCCGCGTATTTGCTTCGCAAATCCGCACCGGCTTCGGCCGCCTGCCGGCGTCCTCGCCAGCTCGCTAAAAACGC
>CABQMC010000221.1 GCA_902465115.1 uncultured Collinsella sp. | reverse complement strand
GCCCGCCATAAGCGTGCGGCCCGACTGCGACACAGCCAGCGTCACATCCTCGCCGGCATCGAGTCCGGCCTCGACGGTCTGCAGCGCCTCGGCAGTGTAGAGCTGCGCGGCTATACGGTGAATGAGCATGCTGTTCCTCCGGCATTGCAACGCCAAAAGCCCGCCGGGGCAAGCTCGGCGGGTCGTACGTCAAATACATTGTCTGTCATGGTAGCGCATGGAGAGGACTCCGGCTCAAGGGCAGACCCAGCCCCGCAAAAAACGCCAGACGGGCAAGTCGCCTGGCGTTATCAGAGTGAGCTGTCCGCCGAGCCTAATCGTAGACGCCCATTTTAAGCAGTGTGAAGGTCGGGGCGCCGTCACCCTGCGCGACGCGGACCGTGCAAGTCTCGGTACGACCCCTGGATGCATCCGCTTGAATTGCGGCGATGAACTGGTCCTTTGGCAGGCCATAGGTGCTCTCGGGGATGTCGGAAGGAAGTAACGCACCGCCAGCACTGTAAACCTCATAGGTGAGCTCGTAGATGTTGTCGCCAAGGTCAGTCGCGCCCGTAACGATGGCACACGATGGGTTGTAATTTCCCTGGCCGTATTCCTGCTTCAGATACAAGTACCCGTCATGCGCTTCGGCCGAATCGGCAAGTATCTGCCCACCCGACCCTTTATCAAAGGTCATGTCAGCATCCGAGAGCGTCAGACCCGTCAGGCGATTGAGTTCCCTATTGATCACATCGGTCGCCATGCGCTGATAGTGACCGTTGTCATAGTCACCCTTCTCGATTCGATACGGCGCGTTGTCAATAAAATGGCACCAGATAAACTTGACCAGCTTGTATTTCTCGTCATCGGAAAGTCCGTCAGTCGAATCGAAGCCGCCCGCCTGATACCAGTCCCGATCGAAGTGCTCCTCCGTAAAGTTCGACAGGAACAGGTTCGCCGCGGCATAAGTTGCCTGGTCGTTGAGGTCGACCTTTACGCTGCTGCCCGTCTGCCCGGGCTCTTCCGGCTCCTCTTGCTCTTCGGCAGGCTTCTCCTTGGCGCTTCCCTGGTCCTTAAGCTCGGCCGAACCCTCGTCAGACCCCAGCACCGTGATCTGCGATGAATTGCCCTGCCCAAGCGGACCCAGCACGCCGGTCAGCGCCAGAGCGGCACCGCCGGCAACGAGCACGCCCACCACGCACATGCCGACAATCACCGCGCGCTTATACGACTTCTTCTGCACGGAAGGCATCCCTGCCGCCGGCATCGGTGCGGGCTCAGCAGGCGCGGCCGCCGGAGAGGCAGCGCCCATGCGTGCCCCGCAGTTCGTGCAAAAATCGGTTCCGTCAGGCATCTCGGAGCCACACTTGGTGCAAAACATATTCGGGCATCCCCTTACAACAAACGGCATCTGCCGTCATCATATTGAGCCCTCGCGACCCAAATGTGTTGCGCAACATTGGCCAAAGCCTTCGGACGCCGGCAAAACGTGCCGGGCCCTACCCCGTCACGCGCACGCTGGGGCAAAGGTCTGCCAGTGGGCACTCGTCGCACTTAGGTTTGCGGGCGTCGCAGATCTCGCGGCCAAAGGTAATCCACTGGTGGTTGACCGACTCCCAATACTCGTGCGGCAAGATCTTGAGCAGATCCTGCTCGGTCTTGAGCGGCTCTTTGGCGTGCGTCTTGGGACTCAGCATCAGGCGGTGCGCGATGCGGTTGACGTGCGTATCCACCGCGATGCCTTCCACGATGCCGTACCCCACGTTGAGCACGATGTTCGCTGTCTTGCGCCCCACGCCCGGCAGCTTTACAAGCTCCTTCATGTCGGCCGGTACCTCGCCGCCGTAGTCGGCAACGATCATCTGCGCGGCCTCCACGGCATGCTTGGCCTTACTCTTATAAAAGCCGAGTGACTTAATGGTGTCCGCCACGTCGGTCACACTTGCCCCGGCCATGGCCTCGGGCGTTGGCCACTGGGCAAACAGTTGGGGCGTCACCTTGTTCACCTGCGCGTCGGTCGTCTGCGCCGAGAGCAGTACCGCGATGAGCAGCCTAAAGGGATTCTCGTGGTCCAAGAAGCACTCGACCGGGCCATAGCGACGGTTAAGGCGCTCGCACACCTCGATGGCGCGCTCGCGTTTGGCGGCATTGGTCTCGCGTGGCATAACGACTCCTCGGCTCGGCAGAAACAAAACTTCACGGAAACGATTGTCCCACGTACGGGGGCTTTAAGCCTCCAAAAATGCGCCAGTCTGGCGACCCCACAGGCTTGCATACTCGCCGCCCGCCTCGACAAGCTGCGCATGCGTACCGTCCTCGACAATCTCGCCGTCCGCCAGCACCACGATGCGGTCGAGCGCCGCCACGGTGGACAGGCGATGCGCCACCACAATGGAGGTGCGCCCGCGCATCAGGTTCTCGAGCGCCTCCTGCACCAGCGCCTCGGACTCACTGTCGAGGGCAGATGTCGCCTCGTCGAGCACCAGAATCGGCGCGTCAGTGAGAATGGCGCGGGCGATGGCCACGCGCTGGCGTTGGCCGCCCGAGAGCTTAACGCCCCGCTCGCCCACCATGGTGTCAAAGCCATGGGGCAAGCGATCGATAAACTCCAGGGCATTTGCCAGGCGCGCGGCCTCGCGAATCCGCTCGTCGGTAGCGTCAGGGCGGCCGTAGGCGATATTCTCGCGAATGGAACGGTGGAACAGTAGCGCCTCCTGCGGCACGTAGGCAACCTGGCGGCGCAGGCTCTGCTGCGTGCAGCGCGAGACATCCTGGCCGTCCACGAGCACGCGGCCGCCCTGCACGTCGTCCAGGCGCAGCAACAGCTTGGTGAGCGTCGTCTTGCCCGAGCCCGATTTGCCCACCAGACCCACGCGCTGGCCCGCCGCCACATGGAGCGTCAGGTCGTTGAACACGCTCTCGCCCGCCGCGGCGTCACGGTATGCAAAGCTCAAATGCTCAAAATCAATCGCACCTTCGGTCACTTTAAGCTCGGGGGCGTTCTCGTCGTCCGCCACCAGACGCGGCTCGTCCAGCACGCGCGTCATCTCGGCCGCATCGCCCAAAGCGCGGTTGATGCGCTGCATCATGGAGCTTACGTAGTTCAGGCGCATGGTGAGGTTATAGGTGTAGGTAAAGATCATGACGAGCGAGCCGGCCGAGATGCCAAACCACGCGTTGCCGCCCGCCACGAACACACTCACCACGGCCATGGTGATGACGATAAG
>CABQMC010000220.1 GCA_902465115.1 uncultured Collinsella sp. | reverse complement strand
ACGGCGGGGTTGGCGGGGTTCACAAACTGGCCGGCGATGATGCTGTTGGGAGTCTCCTTCTGCAGCTCCTCGGCCTTGGCGATAGCGCCCTTCATGCCCTTGGAGCCGTCGGTGAGCACGAGCTGTGCACCATATGCCTGCATAAGCTTGCGGCGCTCGACGGACATGGTCTCGGGCATGGTGATGATCACCTTGTAGCCGCGGGCGGCCGCCACGGAGGCGATACCGACGCCGGTGTTGCCGCTCGTGGGCTCGATGATGGTGTAGTCGCCGCCGCGCACGAGCTTGCCTGCCTTCTCGGCCTCGTCAATCATGTTCTTGGCGACGCGGTCTTTAACGGAGCCGGCGGGGTTGAAGTATTCCAGTTTGACGAGCACACGAGCCTTGAGGTCCTCGTCGGCCTCAAAGTGGGTGAGCTCCAGAAGCGGGGTGTGGCCGATAAGCTGATCGATGGACGTGTAAACCTTGCTCATGGTGAACCTCCAAAGTGTTCAAATGACTGGATACCGTGTGGTTTTACGGTGTGTGTAGCAGCGAAACCCACAAACCTTATGGGTTGTTCGTTTTGCTGTTGGCAAGCATAGTAGACAGTAAAGCCTAGTAACGCAATAGGAAATAGAAGATTATTACGAGTCGATTAACCATCTTGACCGGAACGGGTGTTTTCAAAACCAATATTTCGGCTAGAATTTCTACGGACTAAATGACCGAAAGGCAGCACTATACATGTTGGTTTCTACTAAGGGCAGATATGCCCTGCGCGTTATGGTCGATCTGGCCGAGCACCAGGCAGCCGGTCGCATCCCGCTCAAAGAGATCGCGGCGCGACAGGGGATTTCCGAGAAATATCTCGAGAACATTTTGGCTACGCTCGTGCGCGCCAACATGCTCTCGGGCATGCGCGGCAAGGGCGGCGGCTATGTGCTCACGCGCCCGCCCGAGCAATACACGGTGGGCGAGATCTTGCGCCTGACCGAGGGCAGTCTGGCGCCGGTCGCCTGCCTGGATGGCGACTGCAAGGGCTGCTCGCGATCTGATGAGTGCCCCACGCTCGACGTGTGGAAGAACCTGGACAAGCTCATCAACGACTACCTCGACGGTGTGACGCTCGATCAACTTGTCGCTCCCAACCATGGCTACGACTACGTCATCTAACCCACACCTGCATTTGGGGACGGGGTGGAAATGGTAGATTTTCTCGCCCTTTGAGACTTGGCAAATAAGAAGGCCGCCCATTTTTGCGATGGGCGGCCTTCGTTTTGGGCTGTTGAGACGGACACGGCCGGAATGGCCGTTTTAGTCCTCGGCGATGCTGTCGAGGATGCTGCGCGTGATGGACACCAGGATGCTGCCCATAAAGGCCGATCCAAAGCTGGCGATGGAGATGCCGACGCCCAGCAGGTTGACCGACAGGTAACTCGCGAGCTCAAGCATAAAGCTGTTGACGACAAGCTGGAAAATGCCCAGCGTAATGATCGTGAGCGGCAGCGAGATGACCGTGAGGAACGGTTTGACGAACGAATCGACAATGTTCAGGAACAGTCCCACAAAGGCAAAGCAGACCCAGGTCTCGGCAAAGCCGAAGGGTTGGATACCGGGGACGAGGAACGTGGCGATCGCGATGGCGATCGAGGTGAAGAGCCAGTTAAGCATAAAGCGCATGGCGTGAATCCTTTCTTGCGCCGGGATTGCTGGCGTCGCGTGAAGCGGCTTACGGCGGCGACCTGGATGGTTGCGCGGGCGCGCCGCGGTGTTTGGGCGCCCATTGTCTCAAATATTCGTGGAGCTTACGTGCGCATATGGTTTCTAAACGGCGTTCGTCCTGAAAAACGCGCCGCTGGCAGAGAGTCTTGTCGCTTTAGTTTGGTGGTGTGCTACACTGCTACGGGCAAAAGCCACAGGCGTTGCCCTATTGCATAGAACGGGCGAACGATGCCCGATGTCAGTATCAACTTCGATGCCTTTTGGCGGGTTTGGCGGTGATCGATGAATATCGAGAACATGTTTGACAAGCCTGATGTCAAGCAGCTGGTCCACGCATTTAGCCTTTTGGACGACGAGAAGGATATCCAAGCGTTTTTGACCGATATCTGCACGCCGCGCGAGATTTGCGACCTTTCTCAGCGTTTGCAGGTTGCGCGCTATTTGGACGAGGGCGAGCCTTATGTTGAGGTTCAGGCCCGTACCGGCGCTTCGTCCACCACGGTGAGCCGCGTTTCAAAGGCGCTGAACGGCGAGTACGGTGGCTACCGCAAGATCCTCATTAAGTTGGAGGATGGCGAGTAGGCCAGCGACAACATTGAATTACGAAGAACCGTCCCTCCGGGGGCGGTTTTTATATGCCTGCAATCGGCTGGTGCGTTGGGTTCAGGTTGCTTTGTACCAAAAGATGGAACTGCGGTGGCAATGTGTCCGCTTGGGCGGGTAGGATGGATGCATTGATTATTGCGAACGGTTTGAGCGGAGGACCATGCCTGTTCGAATCTATACCACCAATGCCGGCACGGATTTGAGCGATGCCGAGTCGGCGCTGCTTGCCGACCTTATTGCCCGTCACGGGCGTGCCGTGTTGCTGGCACCAACGTTTGCCGAGCTCGATCTGTGCCGTCATGATGCGGCGGAAGCCGGCATTTCGCTGGGTATCGACTACAAGACACCCGCATCGTGGCTTCGCTCGCTTTGGGAGCTTTTGGGCGACGGGCGCGGTTTCGTCGACAACCTGCAACGTCAGATGCTGTTTTCGGATATGATTGCCCGCCGCGACGATGCCGACCTGCAGCCGCTTTCGCGTGGCCAGGGCACGGTGCGCATGCTCGCGCGCATGGCCCGCGATGTGCTGCCGGGTGTGGCGGGGACGGGTGCCGAACGATGCCGTGGCGACAACTGCCAGCCGGAGCCAAAAAGCGATGCCGAGGCTCGTGTGTTCGAGCTTTTGCGCGCCTACGCGGGCGGTTTGGACCGTCGAGATATGGTCGAGCCCTGTGAGGCGGCCGACATTATGGCCTGTGCCCTGGCCGATAGCCTGCCGGCGTGCACCCGCGCCGTATGCGTGCGTGGTATCACGTCGTTTACGCACGGTCTGCTCGAGCTGCTGTCTGCCGTGGCGAACAATGGGGGAGAGGTCGTCGTGCTGCTTGCCCGCGAGCAGGCGGCGATGCGCGAGGAGCTTGCCGCGGCATTTGATGCCCGCGGTGTGCTGTTTGAGGCCGCGCCGCTGGAGGAGGACGCCGTCTCGTCTGATGCCGCTTGCG
>CABQMC010000219.1 GCA_902465115.1 uncultured Collinsella sp. | reverse complement strand
GCCAAATGTCCGTGCGCCCTCGGGTGTGCGCAGCAGCTTCTGGGCTCGCGCCCTAGCAATCGCCGTATCGAGCAGGCGACCGTAGCCGACCATCCAGCTGTCGTACTTGCCCAGGGCCTCGGCATCCCCCGTCGGTAGACCCTTCTGTCCACCGAACACTGCTAGGGCGCCTCGGCGTCCCACGAGCGGATTCTCGACATCGGAAAGCACGATGGCACGCGCGCCATTCAACGCCCGAAGCGCTGGTGTCAAATCGATACTCGCCACGTGTTCAAGGCCCGCGAGACCGGGGGCGATATTGCAGCCGCGCTCATCGACAAGGTGGGCGCCCAGCGCCTGCAGCATGCCAGCGCCACCGTCGTTGGTGGCACTGCCGCCCAGACCAATATAGATAGTCTTTGCTCCCGCACGGACTGCGCGAAGTATGAGCTCGCCCACGCCATAGGTCGAAGCTGCAAGCGCCGCCGATTCCGTGCAGGGCGAATACCCAATACCCGCCGCCTCGGCCATCTCAATTACAGCCGAGTCGTGCTCGTCGTCCACCAGCATCCGGGCAGACACGCGATCGCCCAAGGGGCCTGCAACCTCACAGGTCGAGAGCTCGCCACCGCGCGCGGCGATGGCGTCGAGCGTTCCCTCGCCACCGTCTGCCAGCGGCAATGCGCTCAGTTCGGCATCAGGCCACACACGGCGCACGCCTTCGGCAACGGCCGCCTCTGCCTGCGCGCTCGAAACGCTGCCCTTAAAGGAATCGATCGCCAACAGCACACGGCGGGGCCGCCGCTGCACGGGGCCATAGTTGAGCGTCTCGTCGGCGAGATCCCCAACACCCGCGAGCGCCTCGGCGTGGGCCGCATGTGCCTCAAGGTTCATACCACAATCGCAACCGACGCCGTCGACACTGCGCAGCCCACTAAAATAGCCGCTCAACACCTCACGGCACTCATCCGCCAGCACGCCGGCATTTACGTTAAACCGATGGTTCAGGCGCGAATCGGCATTGAGGTCGTACAGCGAGCCCAGCGCGCCCGCCTTGGCATCGTCCGCACCGTAGACGCAACGACCCACGCGCGCGTTAACCATAAGCCCCGCGCACATGCAGCAGGGCTCGAGCGTCACGTAGACCGTGCAATCGGAAAGGCGCCAGCGTCCAAGCGTCTGAGCGGCGGCACACAGGGCCAAAAATTCGGCATGAGCCGAAGGATCCTGGTCGAGTTCGCGCCGATTGTGCGCCCTCGCGACGATCTCGCCGTCGCGCACTACCACGGCACCAATCGGCACCTCGCCCACCGCAGCGGCGGCGCGCGCCTCCGCCAGCGCCTCGCGCATGAACTTCTCGTCGATTTCGGTGATCGTCATCGTTCGCCTTCCCTGTTGCAAATCCAAAACGATGCTATCATTACGACTCACGGAGAGATGGCAGAGCGGTTGAATGCGGCGGTCTTGAAAACCGTTGAGCGCGAGAGCGTTCCGGGGGTTCGAATCCCCCTCTCTCCGCCACCTTAGTGATTCACCGGCGTCATGGTGCGCTCAAACAGCGCATCGACCACGTCGGCTATCTCGGGTCGACGCTCAAGATCGTGGCCCGATTCCCACCAATTTGTGAACAGTCGAATAATGCCACCGGCGATAAACTCCGATGTTGTCTCGAGCGAAACGGGCGCCAGGGCATCTTCGGCAAGCGAGCTCATCACACGCTCGCGGATGGAACGCGCAATACGGTCGCAAATCATGCCGGTCAGCATGCCCGACATGCTGCTGGCCAAAAGGTTATCCATGAGCTGCTCATGCGCCAGAATCATATTCATGGCATCGTCAAAGACCTCATGGCGAAGCGCCCGTACGTCATCAAGCGGCTCCGCGTCCGCTGCATCGGTCCGGTTTTGCGGCAAGCCCGTCATAAGCTCATCGATATAGAAGGCAAAGTAATCGTTTTTATCACGAAAATGCTTATAGAACGTTGTGCGGCGAATCAGGGCCCGGTCGCAAAGCATGGCAACCGTCAAATCCTCAAACCGATGCTCTTCCAAAAGCTCGGTAAAGGCATCGAACAGGGCACGATAGGTTTTCTTGATGCGAAGGTCCATCCGTATCGCCATCCTCAAGGTGTAGACAGCATTCCTTAATTTGTCGCATATCTTACACCTGTACCACCCGTTCCATATTGGTGCCTCCTTCCCGGTTGAAACATAACGCTTACCGGAAAGTTCGGCACCGCCAAAGGTTGCGGGTATACTAGATGTGTTATACCAACAACGGCCGGCGCAAGACGCCGCTGCCATTCGAAACGGAGACATCATGCTTCCCGTCATCATCGGTATCGTTGTTCTCGTTGTGATTGCCTGTGCCATCGCCGGCATCTACAACAACATGGTCACCAAGCGCAATCGCATCGATAACGCCTGGCAGAACATCGACACGCAGCTGCAGCGCCGCAACGACCTGATCCCTAACCTGGTCGAGACCGTCAAGGGCTACGCCAAGCACGAGCAGGACACGCTCGCCGCCGTGGTCAACGCGCGCAACGCCGCCGTGAGCGCCACCACCCCCGAGGCCAAGATGGAAGCGGACAACGTGCTGACCGGTGCGCTGCGCCAGCTCTTTGCCGTCGCCGAGGCCTACCCCGACCTTAAGGCGAACACCAACTTTACGCAGCTCCAGGCTACGCTCGAGGACACCGAGAACAAGGTGAGCTACGCGCGCCAGAGCTACAACGATTGCGTGCTCAGCTACAACAACGCCATCCAGACGTTCCCGGCCGTTATCTTTGCCGGCATCTTCCAGTTTAAGGAGCGCCAGGGCTTCGAGGCCGCCGAGACCGCCCGCCAGGCACCGACCGTCAAGTTCTAACAGATCCGCAGCGTATCCTTAATCGGGTATATGCATAAACCGCCTCGTCGAATGCATACTTCGACGGGGCGGTTTCCTTTGTTGCGAAGGTCCCCCTCTAAGCACCGTGCATTTTTAGGAGTATTCAACATAACCAAGAGCTTCGGGCGCCACGATAAATGCCAAAGACCGCGAATATCCCTGCAAATCAAACGTTGTCAGCCCATAACCCCGCCCATCATTCGTGGAAAACGTCGAGAAATCCCGATTTTTCGCCCGAAGTCGGTATGCAAGGGCCTTCGATTGCAGAATACTCGCAAAAATGCACGTCGCCACCACCCCCACATGGCACGAAGCAAAACAAACGCGCGGCCAAAAGGCCACGCACCATTTTTAATTCAGATTAATTATTGTTCGTCGCGACATCGCCGAGCCCGCAGGGCGGAGAGTAAGTTCC
>CABQMC010000218.1 GCA_902465115.1 uncultured Collinsella sp. | reverse complement strand
CCCGAGACCATTGATGCTATGGCCGAGACGCCTGCTGTCATGCCGCAGCTTCACCTGGCCGTTCAGTCGGGTTCCACGCGCATCCTTAAAGAGATGAATCGTCGTTATACACGTGAGGATTATCTGGGCCTGGTCGATCGTATTCGTAACCGTATGCCCGATATTGCGCTTTCGACCGACATCATCGTGGGTTTCCCGGGCGAGACCGAGGAAGACTTTGAGCAGACGCTCTCGCTTGCCGAGACGGTGCGCTATGCTCAGGCCTATACGTTTATTTACTCCAAGCGCGCCGGTACCCCGGCAGCTGAGATTTATGATCCCACCCCGCATGAGGTTATCCTTGAGCGCTTTAACCGTCTGGTCAAGGTTATCGAGACGACGGCACACGAGTATAACCAGGGCGAGCTTCACACCGTGGTGCCTGCACTTATTGAGGGTACGAGCAAGAAGAACGACGCTGTCCTTCTGGGCAAGAGCCCCAAAAACCAGACGGTGCATGCGCCGATTCCTACTGGCTATAGCATCGATCAGCTCATCGGCAAAATCGTCGATGTTGATATTGATGTGGCCAAGACGTGGTATCTGTCTGGCTCCGTCGTAGGCGAGCCTCGCTAATGATTTCTCCCGGTGCAAGCCTTTCTGCCGTAGCGATTGTCGGTCCGACGGCGGTTGGCAAGAGCGATGTTGCCGACCGTCTGGCTGCTCGTCTGTCGTCTGAAGTGTTGTCTTGTGACGCGATGCAAATCTATCGCGGTATGGACATCGGTACGGCCAAGATGATGCCCGAGGAGTGCTCTGCACCTCTGCGTCTTGTCGATATCGTGGATCCGGGTGTCGCATATTCTGCCGCGCTTTATCAGTCGGACGCCCGAGCGCATATCGAGCGTTTGCTTGGCGAGCAGCGTCTTCCGGTCTTTTGCGGCGGTACGGGCCTGTATCTCAAGGCTGCACTCGATGAAATGGATTTTCCTTCGGGTGATCTCGAGGACGAACGTCGCGCGGGCTACCAGGAGCTTGCCGAGCGCATTGGTGAGGAGGCACTGCATGCTCTGCTTGCCGAGCGCGACCCCGAATCGGCTGCCGTGATTCATCCCCATAACGTGCGTCGTGTGATTCGTGCGCTCGAGATGCACGATGACGGTGTGTCGTATGCCGAGCAGAAGTCGAAATTCAGCGTTCCGCGTGAGCGTTATCATGCCTTGTGGTTTGGTCTAACGCGTAGCCGTAAATTGCTCTATGAGCGCATTAACCTGCGTGTCGACCTTATGTTTGAGCAGGGGCTGGTTGGTGAGGTCCGTGGCCTTATGGACCAGGGCCTAGGTGATGCACTGACGTCGATGCAGGCAATCGGTTACAAAGAGATTATTGATGCCTTGCGAGGCACTATTTCCATGGATGAGGCCCGCGATCTTATCAAGATGCGCTCACGTCGCTATGCCAAGCGCCAGCTATCCTGGTTTAAGCGTGACGATCGTATCGTGTGGTTCGATATGGATGAGTTTACGATCGATGAGGTCGTTGATGATATCTACCGTCGTATCGAGGCTGCCTAATGGCACGTTTTCCCTTGGTCTCTACGGCGCCTGAACCTGAGCGCGCCATCTTGGTTGGTGTTGAGTGGCGCGATAACGCCTGGCCGCTCGACCGTTCGCTCGATGAGCTCGAGCGCTTGGCTCACACTGCTGGAGCCCAATGCGTGGCACGCTTGTCGCAGCACCTGGTCAAGCCCTATTCCAAATCGTTTATCGGCTCCGGAAAGGTCGAGGAGCTGTGCGGTTTGGTGCATCGCATGGATGCGGATGTTGTTATCTTCGATGACGACCTGACGCCTTCGCAGCAGTCCTATCTTGAGAAGGCCGTGGGCGAACCGGTCAAGATTATTGACCGTACGGCGTTGATTTTGGATATCTTTGGTCTGCATGCCCAGACTCGTGAGGGTCGCTTGCAGGTGCAGCTAGCACAGCTGCAGTACCTGCTACCTCGTTTGCGAGGTATGTGGAGCCACCTTGCCAAGGAACAGACGCGTGGCGGTATTGGCTCGCGCTTTGGCCAGGGCGAAAGCCAACTCGAGGTCGACCGTCGTCTGATTCGCAATAAGATCGCTGCGCTTCGACGCGAACTGAAACAGGTTGAACAGCGCCGCGATGTGCAATCGAAAAGCCGTATTGAATCGCCAGCGTTTCGCGTTGCGTTGGCTGGCTACACCAATGCCGGCAAGTCGACGCTGCTTAATCGTTTGACGGGATCCACGGTACTTTCGCAGGATAAGCTGTTTGCCACGCTCGATCCTACAACGCGCTCGTACCGTTTGCCCGGTGGTCGTGGCATGACGATCACCGATACCGTCGGCTTTATTCAAAAGCTGCCACATGGCCTGGTCGACGCGTTTAAATCTACGCTTTCCGAGGTGCTCGGCGCCGATTTGATTCTTAAAGTTGTAGATGCTTCCGATGAGGATTATGAGCGTCAGCTCGAGGCGGTTGATCGTGTCCTTGATGAGATTGGTGCCGGTGAGCGCCTGACACTTACCGTGTTCAATAAAATTGATCTGCTCGATAGCGTCGATCGCTTGAGCTTTCGCCGGCGCTATCCCGAGGCGGTGCTGTTCTCGGCTCAGACGGGCGAGGGACTCGACGATCTCGTCGACCGTATTGCTCGTGAGGCGGCTGCTACCGATGTGTTGCTCTCTGCTGATATCCCGTATCGCGAGGGCGCCCTCATCACGCTGGTGCATGAGCAGGGAACCCTTTTGCACGAGGAATATCTTGAGGACGGCGTTCGTATTGTGGCGAAGCTGCCGGCCCGTATCGCGCCGCGGCTCGAGCGTTATCGCACCGAGTAGACGAGCTCCAAAATGCCCAGAATGATGGGCTGATGCAGCAGATAAAAGGGGAGTGCATGACGTCCAAGGCTGGCGAGCGCCGGCAGGGGGTTGGCGTAGGCCCATCTTGGGGCGTTCTTACCGATTCCCTGCGCTATGTGTGCGGCGAAGTATCCTGCAAGATACATAAAGATAAACGGGATGATGGGGTAGTAATCACCTGAGACAAACCCAGGGCTCGGAAATCCCAGCCACGCCAGGTAGGGGACAGGGTAGGTCGTTTTGGGGATGCTCCAGGTGAGGGCGAACAACACAAGGCATAGAGACATGCCCCATCTCGCCGAAATCTTCTTAAGGACGGGATCGGTCAACGCCACGATGCCGGTACATGCGGCCATGCAGTAGATGATGCCAAAATTAACCGAATCGTCGACTGAGACAAGTGTTGTTGCCAGCCAGACGACGAGT
>CABQMC010000217.1 GCA_902465115.1 uncultured Collinsella sp. | reverse complement strand
AAGCTTGGCGCATTTGCCGCCACGGGTGCTATGGCGCTCGCCCTCGCTCTGACGGGCTGCGGCTCGTCCAACGCCACCTCTGGTTCTGATGCCAGTTCCAGCAGCTCTGACGACGCTAAGGTCGAGAAGGTCGACGGCTCCAAGGAGTACGCGCTCGTCAAGGACGGTACGCTGACCGTCGGCACCTCTGCCGAGTACGCTCCGTTTGAGTACAAGGATGACAACGGCGATTATCAGGGCTTTGACCTTGAGCTCATCAAGGCTATCGGCGACAAGCTGGGCCTGGATGTCGAGTATGTCAACAATGACTTTGACACGCTGGTTCCGGGCGTCGCTTCGGGCGCCAAATATGACGTCTCCATCGCGGCTATCACCGACACGCCCGAGCGTGAGAAGGAAGTCACTTTCTCCGATTCCTACTACATGGACGATCAGGCTATCGTGACCAAGGTCGATAACACCGACATCACGGCCGACAACTACAGCGAGAAGCTCAACAACGCTGACGCTACCATCATCGTCCAGTCTGGCTCGACCGCCGAGGCCTTTGCCCAGGAGAACTTCCCCAAGGCCAAGATCGTCCCTTACAAGGACGCCACCGAGTGCTTCAGCGCCTTGCAGTCCGATAAGGGCGACGCCGTAGTCACCAACCGCTCCGTTGCCAGCCAGTTGACCGCCGAGCAGTTCAACACCTGCCAGACCATCAAGCAGATCAGCACCGGCGAGGAGTACGCCATCGCCATCAACCAGGGCAACACCAAGCTCAAGGACGACATCAACCAGGCCATCAAGGACCTGACCGACGACGGTACCGTCGACGCCCTCATGGCTAAGTACAACATCAAGTAAAATAACTACATGATTGCGCGCGGGCCCTTTCCGTTTTGCGGAGAGGGCCTTTGCGCTTCTCTTGACGGAGAGCGTTTCCGTCTCGTTTTGCCGGCAACTTCTACGATAGGAGCCACCTTGTCTCGACTGAACAAAGGGGCCGCGGAGCAGCGTTTTTCACTGCCCGCCTTGCTCCAAAAGCTAGCCTGCGTCATGGCCGTGGCGCTCGCGCTGGTGTGCGCGGGGGCATATGCGCCCACAACCGCCCAGGCGCTTGAGACCGCAAAGATTACCGCCCGACCCAATACCGGTTCGGGCAGCGCTGTGGTCGGCGGCACCGAGACGCGCATTACCTGGGAGGTCCAGGCCGATGCCGATGAGGAGCTGAGCGGTCTTTCGCTGACGTTTGTCGACGGCACGACGTTTGGTACCGATGACACGCGATTGACGATGCTCTCGGGCGAGGACCTCATGGATCGTACGCCCATGAAGCCCACGTGCAAGGCTGACGGCCAGACGCTCAAGATTGACTTTGGCGAGACGGCGCCTGCCGGCGGCTTTTTCCGTGTCGAGGTTTACGGCGTGACGTTTCCCGTCGAGGGCGGCGATGAGGCCTTTAGCGGAACTTATACGCTTGCCGACGGTTCGACCAAGAAGATTTCCAAGATTCCTTCCGTCGAGATTAAGGGTGTGACGGCATTCGATAACTTCCTGGCCGATCTTAAGGAACAGCCGTGGGTCGAGGCCTGGAACTCCAATATGTTCCTGCGCCTGTTCCTGAACCCGGTGATTTTGGTCCAGAGCCTGCCGATCGTCTTCAAGGGCTTCCTTATGTCGCTCTCGATCGTGCTCGTGGCATTTCCGTTGGCCATTCCCTTTGGCTTTGCGCTGTCGCTCATGCGCATATCCAAATCGCGCATCCTTCGTTGTCTTGCCGGCATCTATGTGAATATCATCCGCGGCACGCCGGCGTTCCTGCAGATTTACATTGCGTTCTTTGGCCTGCCGCTTGCCGGTGTCAAGGTTGACGACTACGTCTTGGGCGTTATCGTCATGGCCATGAACTCGTCCGCCTACCTGTGCGAGATCTTCCGTGCCGGTATTCAATCGATCCCCAAGGGTCAAAACGAGGCTGCTCGATCGCTGGGCATGAATGCCTTCCAGACACTGCTCTACGTTATGATTCCGCAGACGTTCCGCAATGTCCTGCCTACGTTGACCAGCGAGTTTATCCTGCTTTACAAGGATACGTCGCTGCTTGCCGCCGTGGGCGTGGTCGAGATCGTCATGAACGCCCGCACCATCGTGGCAACGACGGGCTCCATTACGCCGTATGTGGTTGCTGCCCTGTTCTATCTGGTCATTACCCTGCCGCTTGCGCGCTTGGTGAGCGGTCTTGAGGCGAGGCTGCTGGGTACGGCCGAAACCAAAAAGAAGCGTCCCACCAAGAGCGCCGGACAGGTTGTCGCGACGCCCGCCGACCATATCGCCGGTCTGTAAGGAGGTTCTATTATGAGCGAAACCAATAACTCGAACGAGGTCGTCGTCAGCATCAAGAATCTCCAGAAGGCCTTTGGCGATAACGTGGTCCTGCGCGACATCGATCTGGATGTGCACAAGGGTGAGGTCGTCGTGGTCCTGGGCCCCTCGGGCTCCGGCAAGTCGACGATGCTTCGCTGCATTAACCGTCTTGAGGAGCCCACGAGTGGTTCGATTGTCGTCGAGGGTGTGGACGTGTGCGCCAAGGGCGTCGACCTCAATAAGGTGCGTACGCACTTGGGCATGGTGTTTCAGCAGTTCAATCTGTTCCCGCATCTGTCGGTCAAAAAGAACGTCATGCTCGCGCAGCAAAAGGTGCTCAAGCGCAGCAAGGAAGAGGCCGAGAAGATCGCCGTCGGGGAACTCACCAAGGTCGGTCTGGCCGAGCGCATCGATTTTATGCCGAGTCAGCTTTCGGGCGGCCAGCAGCAGCGCGTGGCCATCGCCCGCGCCCTGTCGATGAATCCGCACGTGATGCTCTTTGACGAGGCCACGTCAGCGCTTGACCCCGAGCTTGTCCGCGACGTCCTTGGCGTCATGCGCGATCTTGCGCATGACGGTATGACCACGATCGTGGTGACGCACGAGATGGGCTTTGCCCGCGACGTCGCCGACCGCGTCGTCTTTATGGACGGCGGCGTTATCGTGGAGGATGGCACGCCGAGCGAGGTCTTCGACCATCCCAAGAGCGAGCGTACCAAGGCGTTCTTGGGCAATATCTCGTAGCCGCTTTATATGACTGACTTAGCAGAAAACGGGAGCTGGATGTGATCCGGCTCCCGTTTTTGTTGGGACGCGAATGTGTTTTGGTGCAGAGCACGTTACGGGCGGAGCTCATTGCCGCTAGGCGAGCTCGGCTCCAAGTTCGCGACAGGCCGCTTCGCCCTCATCGTCGGGGGCGTCGTAGCAAATGACGGAATCGACGACGTTGACGCC
>CABQMC010000216.1 GCA_902465115.1 uncultured Collinsella sp. | reverse complement strand
GTGCTTTTGAGAATTTGAGCAATAAAAAAAGAGCCTTGGTTAGGAGACTCTGAAGTTGAGTGTCTCAACTTCCTTAGGACAGGTCCTCGCCATTCGTTTCAATGACATGCTTGTACCAGTCAAAGCTCTTCTTCTTGGAACGCTTGAGGGTGCCGTTGCCGGCGTCGTCGCGGTCCACATAGATAAAGCCGTAGCGCTTGGACATCTCGCCCGTGCCGGCCGAGACCAGGTCGATCGGGCCCCAGGTGGTGTAGCCCAGCAGGTCAACGCCGTCCTCGGTCACCGCATCGCGCATCGCGGCAATATGCTGACGCAGGAAGTCGATACGGTAGTCGTCGTTGATGGAACCGTCCTCTTCGACAACATCCTTGGCGCCCAGACCGTTCTCAACCACAAACAGCGGCTTCTGATAACGATCGTACAGGTCGTTGAGCGTAATACGGAAGCCCAGCGGATCGATGGCCCAGCCCCACTGGCTCTCCTGCAGGTAGGGGTTCTTGGCGCCGGCGAAGGCGTTGCCCTGGGTGCGCTCGACATCGGGGTTATCGGCACCGGCGGAGCAACGGGTGCTGTAATAGCTAAAGCTGATGAAGTCGACGGTGTTAGCGGCCAGGATCTCGCGGTCCTCGTCCGTCATGCCCACATCGATGCCTAGACGTTCGAGCTTCTTGACGGCATAGGCCGGGTAGTAGCCACGGCTCTGGACGTCGACGAAGAAATAGTTGCTCTGGTTGTCAATCTGCGCCTGGCGCACATCGCCCGGACGGCAGCTGTAGGGGTAGTAGCTACCTGCGGCGAGCATGCAGCCGATCTTGACCTCGGGGTCGATCTCGTGGGCAATCTTGGTTGCCCAAGCGCTGGCGACGAGCTCGTTGTGAGCGGCCAGGTACTCGACGGCCTCCTTGTTCTCGCCCTCCTCAAAGACCAGACCGGCACCCATAAACGGCAGGTGCAAGATCATATTGATCTCGTTGAAGGTGAGCCAGTACTTCACCAGACCCTTGTAGCGGGTAAAGATCGTGATCGCGAGGTTCTTGTAGAAGTCGATGAGCTTGCGGTTGCGCCAGCCGCCATACTCCTTGATGAGGTGAATCGGGCAGTCGAAGTGCGTGATGGTCACGAGCGGCTCGATGCCGTGCGCCTGACACTCGCGGAACACGTCCTCGTAGAAGGCCAAGCCGGCCTCGTTGGGCTCGGTCTCGTCACCGTTGGGGAAGATGCGGGTCCACGCCAGGCTCATGCGGAAGGTCTTAAAGCCCATCTCGGCAAAGAGGGCGATGTCCTCCTTGTAGTGGTGGTAGAAATCGATGCCGGTCTGCGCGGGGTAGTAATAGCCGTCCTCGAAGTCGAGCATTTTACGCTGGCCGGAGACCACCGCATAGCGCTCGGGGCCGTGCGGAGCCACGTCCACGTTGGCAAGGCCGCGGCCGTCCACGTTGTAGGCGCCCTCGCACTGGTTAGCAGCCGTCGCGCCGCCCCACAGGAAGTCTTTACGAAAAGCCATGCATCGATCCTTTCATACGCTGCTTGTCGTGGTTTCAGTATCCCCGCAAATAGGGCCTCGCCCAACGACAGCGACGCAGGCCGACACTTCTTTTCGCACACGGCGGCCCGGCAGCCGCCCCCGTCTGACACTTTCTGATACCGCCGCCCCAAACCACCACAAAGGGGACATGCACCTTTGTGGCGGCTTGGGCCCGGTTTGTCTCGATCTGTAACAGGTAGGCCGTCAAAACCGGGCCTGGTGTTACAGATCGAGATTGTTCGGTCTGTCCCCTGCAGTTTGTCTAAATCTGTAACAGGTAGAGACGATTTAGCCCGCTAGATGTTACAGATCGAGACAGAAGATTCTAGTCGCAGGTGATGTCGAGGTTTTGCCGACGAGGCCTACGTAACCGCCTTCGCTCAGCAATTCATTTGACTGAATAGGAAAGAAAGGAAAAAATAGGAAAAAAAGGAAAGGAGACTTATGACTGAAACCATCTTCTCCCCCTCATTTGGAAATCGCCCGTCCTATCTGGTGGGTCGCGGGAACGTGATTTCGACATTCATCTCCGGTCTTGAGCAGGAGCCGGGTAATCGAGACCGAGCCATGCTCATGCTCGGCCAGCGAGGCAGCGGCAAGACGGTTCTTCTGTGGGAACTTGCCGACCGCGCACGCAAGCTCGGTTTTGTTGTCGCCACACCCACCGTAGCCTCCGAAGATATGCTTGAGCGCATTGTTGAAAAAATCCAAGAAGCAGGCGAGCCTTATGTCAGCAAGCGTCATCTCCCCAAACTTTCTGGCGGTAGCTTGAGCGTCTTCGGCTTCTCAGCCGGTCTCGAGTTCACACGCGATGTGCAGGAGACCAAGAGTTTCCAGTTCAAACTCACGCAGCTGGCGCGCAAGCTGACCGAGCAGGGGCACGGCATCCTCATCCTTATCGATGAGCTCCAAGCTAATTCACCTGAGATTAGACAGCTCGTCACCGCCTATCAAGAGCTGGTCGGTGAGGGACTCAACGTCGCGCTTGTTATGGCAGGTCTCCCGGGAGCCGTCTGTGCAACGCTCAATGACCGCGTGCTGACATTTCTCAACCGCGCTCGCAAGGTCACGCTCGAACCGCTTTCAGTCGGAGATGTCGATGCCTATTATCAGCGGGCTTTCGAAGAGCTCGACCTTGATATTCCAGGCGATCTTCGCCTCCGTGCCGCTCGCGCAACCCAAGGCTCGCCCTATATGCTGCAGCTCATCGGCTATAACATCGGCAATCGCTGCAAGACAGGAGAACACGTAACGCCAGAGCAAGTCGACGGAGCTATCGAAGCGTCAAAAGCCGATTTCGAAAACGATGTTTGTGAAACGACGCTCGCCGCGCTATCGGACCAAGACGTCGCGTTTCTCGACGCAATGACTGATGACGAAGACGCCGTTTCGCGCATTTCCGATGTAGCGAAACGTATGTCAGTCACACCCGACTATGCGCAAAAGTATCGCCGGCGCCTCATCGACGCCGGCGTAATCGAACAGGCGCGCCGCGGTTACGTGCGTTTCGCCGTTCCATATATGGCTGACTATCTGCGCAGCCAACTCTAGGCAGCCACCGCAATGGGGACAGGCACCTTTGTGGTGGTTTGGGCCCGTTTTGTCTCGATCTGTAACAGCTAGGCCGTCAAAACCGGGCCTGGTGTTACAGATCGAGATCTTTCGGGCAGCCCCTGCAGTTTGTCTAAATCTGTAACAAGTAGAGACGATTTGGCCCGCCAGATGTTACATATCGAGGCTTATAGGACAAAATGTGTGTCCCGATAGAACATCCGTTTCCATCCATTAATC
>CABQMC010000215.1 GCA_902465115.1 uncultured Collinsella sp. | reverse complement strand
GCCGACACCGTCATCATCGGCGGCGGCATGGCCTACACGTTCGCCAAGGCGCAGGGCGGCGAGATCGGCAAGTCCCTGCTCGAGGAAGACAAGTGCGCCTACGCGCTCGAGATGATCGAAAAGGCCAAGCAGAAGGGCGTCAAGCTCCTGCTGCCGGTCGATACCGTCGCGGCGACGGAGTTTGCCGCCGACGCAGAGCCCCACGTCGTCGACGCGATGCACATCCCCGCGGATATGATGGGCATGGACATCGGCCCCAAGACCGTCGAGCTCTTCTGCGCGGCGACCAAGGGCGCGGGCACGATCGTGTGGAACGGCCCCATGGGCGTTTTTGAGTTCCCAACCTTTGCGACCGGCACGAAGGCCATGGCCAAGGCGCTCGCCGAGAGCGGCGCGGTCACGATCATCGGCGGCGGCGACAGCGCGGCGGCAGCCGAGCAGCTCGGCTTTGCCGACAAGATCACGCACATCTCCACCGGCGGCGGCGCATCGCTCGAGTTCCTGGAAGGCAAGGAATTACCGGGCGTTGCGTGCCTTTTAGACAAGTGAGAAAAATCACTATTGATTTTCATATATTCGCATAGATCTTAGATTTAGACAGTAACAGGAGAAAAGACCCAATATGAATCGCAGATACCGTAAAACCATCATCGCAGGCAACTGGAAAATGAACAAGACCCCCAGCGAGACCAAGGCCTTTGCCGAACAGTTCAAGGCCATCCTTCCCAAAACCAAATGGTGCGACATCGTCGTGTGCGCGCCCACGGTCGACCTTTCTGCCGCCGTGCGCGCGTTCAAGGACAGCCGCATCGCCGTCGGCGCGGAGAACGTCTACTTTGAAAAGAGCGGCGCCTACACCGGCGAGATTTCCGCCGACATGCTCGCCGACCTCGGCGTGCGCTATGTCATCGTCGGCCACAGCGAGCGCCGCGCGCTCTTCGGCGAGACGGACGAGATCGTCAATAAAAAGGTCCTCGCCGCGCTCGAGGCGGGGCTGAACCCCATCATCTGCGTGGGCGAGAGCCTTGCCCAGCGCGAGATGGGCGTGACGATGGAGCTCATCGCGCTGCAGGTCAAGTCCGCCCTCGCGGGCGTGAGCGCCGAGCAGATGCGTCGCTGCGTCATCGCCTATGAGCCCATCTGGGCCATCGGCACCGGCAAGACCGCCACGGGCGAGCAGGCGGCCGAGGTCTGCACCTATATCCGCTCACTCATCCGCGCGCAGTACGGCGCGCGCATCGCCCGCAGCGTGACCATTCAGTACGGCGGCTCGATGAAGGGCTCGAACGCCCACGAGCTGCTCTCGCACGAGGACATCGACGGCGGCCTGATCGGCGGCGCTTCGCTCGACCCCAAGGCACTGATGGAGATCGTCCACGCTGCCAACCAGGAGTAAGGAGGAAAATCGATGAATAAGACTCCCACCACGCTGATCATCATGGACGGCTTCGGCCTGTCCAACGATACCGTCGGCAACGCGGTGCGCGCGGCCAACACCCCCGTGCTCGACGGCCTTTTTGCCGAGTATGCCCACACGACGCTCCAGGCCTCCGGTCTTGACGTGGGCCTGCCCGCGGGCCAGATGGGCAACAGCGAGGTCGGCCATACCAACATCGGCGGCGGCCGCGTCGTGTTCCAGGACCTGCCGCGCATCACCCGCTCGATCGAGGACGGTACGTTCTTTGAAAATCCCGCCTACAACAAGGCGATGGACGACTGCATTGAAAAGGGCTCTGCGCTGCACCTTTACGGTCTGCACTCCACCGGCGGCGTGCACTCCACGCTCGACCACCTCTACGCGCTTTTAAAGATGGCGCACATCAAGGGCTTAAAGCGCGTGTATATCCACGCCTTCCTCGACGGGCGCGACACGCCCCCGACCTCGGGCCGCGACTTTGTCGCAAAGACTATGGAAAAGTGCCGTGAGCTCGGCGTCGGCAAGATCGCGACCGTCATGGGCCGCTATTACGCGATGGACCGCGACAAGCGCTGGGACCGCCTCGAGAACGCCTATGATGCGCTCGTCTACGGCGAGGGCGTGCAGGATCCCGACCCCATTCACGCCATCGAGGAGAGCTATAAAAACGGCGTGACGGACGAATTTGTCGAGCCCGTCGTCTGCGACAAGGACGGCATGATCTCCGACAACGATTCGGTCATCTTCTTCAACTACCGCCCCGACCGCGCCCGCGAGATCACGCGCGCGTTCGTCGACCCCGCGTTCGACGGCTTCAAGCGCGAGTTCTTCCCGCTCACCTACGTCTGCAACACCGAGTATGACGCGACCATGCCGAACGTGCTCGTCGCCTTCCCGCGTATCAGCGTGAAAAACGGCCTTGGCGAGTATCTGAGCAAGATGGGAATGACCCAGCTGCGCATCGCCGAGACCGAGAAGTACGCACATGTCACGTTCTTCTTCAACGGCGGCGTCGAGGACCCGTATCCCGGCGAGGACCGCGTAGTCATCCCCAGCCCGAAGGTTGCCACCTACGACCTGAAGCCCGAGATGAGCGCCTACGAGGTTGCCGACGAGTGCAAGGCCCGCATCGAGAGCGGCAAGTACGACGTCATCATCCTGAACTTTGCCAACTGCGACATGGTCGGCCACACCGGCGTCTTCGACGCGGCTGTCAAGGCCGTTGAAACGGTCGACGAGTGCGTCGGTCAGGTCGTGGAGGCGACGCTCAAGATGGGCGGCATTGCGATGATCACCGCCGACCACGGCAACGCCGAGCAGATGCTCCAGGCCGACGGTAAGAGCCCGATGACCGCGCACACGACGAATGTGGTGCCCTTCATCCTCTGCGGCGCGGGCACCGAGCTGCGCCCCGGCCGTCTCGCCGACATCGCGCCGACGATCCTCGACGTGATGGGCCTTGAGCAGCCCGCGGAAATGGACGGCAAGACGCTGATCGTCCGCTAAAAAATCGGATCTGCCATGTTTAGAAAAAGCTCTGACGGTACACACTACCGTCAGAGCTTTTTTGCTCGCAATTTTCGCACGAGCCGCAAAGCGGCGGAAAGGATGAAACATGGCAGGATCGAACGGCCGCGCAAAGCGGCACTTCTTCGGCGGGACGGGCTTATACATAGCCCTGTTCCTCGGTGTGACGGCGCTGGCCGTCGCGGGCTATTGGACGCTGCTGCCGAAAAATACGACGGACAAGGACGCGGAGAACGTTTCCTCGCAGGTGGAGCTGCCGCTTGAGGACGAAACGCCGCAGATGCCGGAGGCGGAGCTGCCGCAGGAGGCGGCAAAGCCGGCAGAGCCGGTGGAGGAGCCGCCCGAGGACCTCACCGTGATGGATGAGGCCACGGGCGTGGAGGACACCGTCCCCGCGATGGAGAGCGAGACGGACGCGCAG
>CABQMC010000214.1 GCA_902465115.1 uncultured Collinsella sp. | reverse complement strand
CAGCCTGGACGACCCCTACACCGTCGCCATCAGCCACGGCGAGGGCCGCTTTGTCGCCAACGATGAAGTGCTCGCCCAGCTGATCGCCAACGGCCAGGTCGCCACGCAGTATGTGGGCGAGGACGGCAAGCCCAGCATGGATCTTTCCGTCAACCCCAACGGCTCCGCACTCGCCATCGAGGGCATCACGAGCCCCGACGGCCGCGTCCTGGGCAAGATGGGCCATGCCGAGCGCCGCGGCGACAACCTGTACCGCAACGTGCCCGAGCATGTCCCCGGCGATAAGTTCATGCCGATCTTTGAGAGCGGCGTGGCCTACTTCGCTTAATCCGTCCCCATCGGGTACAATCCCCTCGGGTAACAACACCCGCCACCGGCATCCCCGGTGGCGGGTTCTTTTTTGCTTCGCGCATACAGGAAGGACATCATGGAAAGCCGCAAGCCGTATCTCGCCACCCTGCCCGGACTCATCCTGGGCTGTCTTGTTTGCTGTGCGCTCTGGGGATCGGCCTTTCCCTGCATCAAGATCGGCTACGCACTCTTTGGTATCCCAGCGCACGATAGCGCCTCGCAGCTGCTCTTCGCGGGTCTGCGCTTCACGCTTGCCGGCGCCCTGGTTATCGTTGGGATGAGTGCGGCCCAACGCCGCCCCCTCATTCCGCAGGCTCGCGACATCAAGCCCATCTTTGTCTTGTCGCTCTTCCAGACTATCGGGCAGTACTTCTTTTTCTATCTGGGCCTCTCGCGCGCCAGCGCCATGTCGAGCTCCATCATCGAGGCCAGCGCCAACTTCCTCGCAATCCTCTTTGCCGCCCTGGCATTTCACACCGAGAAGCTCAATACGGCCAAGGTGCTTGGCTGTGCGCTGGGCTTTGCCGGCGTCGCGCTCGTCAACCTCTCGGGCGCAGATGGCACCTTTGGCTTCAGGCTCGATGGCGAGGGCTTTATCCTAGCCTCCACTGTCGCGGGTGCTCTTTCGACCTGCCTGATCGGCATCTTCTCGCGCAAGCACGACGGCGTCTTGCTTGCCGGGTGGCAGTTCTTGGTCGGCGGCCTGGTCCTCACCGCCATCGGCTTTTTGATGGGTGGAGCGCTCTCCCCCACGGCGATTGTCCCCGCCATCGTGCTCATCATCTACATGGCGCTTATCTCCGCGGTCGCCTACTCGCTGTGGTCGCGCCTGCTTGCCGTCAACCCCGTCAGCCGCGTCTCGGTCTTTGGGTTTATGAACCCCGTCTTTGGTGTGGTGCTGAGCGCGCTGCTGCTCGGCGAGGGCGCTGGCACGAGCCCCGTTACCGTCATCGTTGCCCTGCTGTTGGTCTGCGGCGGCATCATCATCGTCAACAAACCCAAAAAAGCCTAGCGAGCTCACCTTTTTAGGGAGGGCATTCGCATACTTTAGCTTAATGGAGCACACTGGTTCTCGTTGATTTCGTACCGAGTCGCGGCGGCAGACGCCCGTCTTGCCGCACCGCGCCTGGGCATTATGGCCGGTGGCCCCCACAAACGCAAAAGGGGCGCACGACCATCGCAACGGTCGTGCACCCCTATTTTCTAGCGTATCTGAACGCCGGCTTTCTTCTTCTCGCGCTTTACGCGGTAGAGCTCCGCATCGGCAGCGCGAAGTAAGTCTTGCCAGGTATCGACACTATCGCCGACCCGCGCGTAACCGATGGACATCCGCAACGCATACGGCACCTCGGCACGAGCGAGCTCGTCGTCAATCGCCGAACACAGGTCTATGATGTCCTGTTCCGCCGCTGCCTTTTGGAGCACCACGAACTCATCGCCACCATAGCGTGCGATAAAGCCACCAGACGCCGAGCAGACTTCTTTGAGCGCAGCGGATATGACCTGAAGAGCATGGTCGCCCTCCACATGTCCATAGCGATCGTTAATCTGCTTAAAGCCATCAGCGTCCATCATAAGCAGATATACATCTTCGGCCTGATCCACATTTGAAAAGAGCGACAGCATATAGGTCTCAAAACGGTTGCGGTTGTTGAGTCCAGTCAACGGGTCAGTAGAGATCAGTTGCTCCTGATAGACGATATAGAGCAGCAGGATGCTCAGCGTTATACCGACGCAAAGGCCCGGTACCGAAAACAAAACCTGGAAGGTACCGCCCACCAGAGCGGGAACCGCAAAAAAGGCGAGGGTGCGATAAATGGCCTTCTTTTGCAGGCTTTCGACTTTTTGAGCCTGAATAAAGGCATGCAAGGACGTATATATGACGTAGCAGTAGCTAACGATAGGCTGAATCATATAAAGCGCTCCGCGACGATATACGCCCTGTGCATCGATATAGAACATAGCGTGCGTCCAGTAGCTGGTAAATGCCAGCACGACCACCAATGCCGTTGGCAACGTTAAAAGTACCACCCTGTAGGGCGTGGTCAGGAGCCGTGAGCCCTGCATCGTCTCGGAATAGAAAAACCAAATGAGGCACGCGATGGCGAACAGCGAAAACGAGACCGCGTTGGAAATCCAGTTGGCCGTGATGCCTACAGGAGTGCTTACGCCGTCCGAGAGCGTCCAGATCATATCGAAGAAAATGTAGGCAGCAGACGTATAGCCCAGCATGCTAAACAAAAGCTGCTGGGTGCTCGAGAACAGGGAGCGACGGCTTCGTACGGCAAGCCCGATAAGAATAATCATGCACAGCAGGAATATCTCGATCTTGAGTGCCTTAACCACTAGACGCCCTCCCTTCAATATCCAAGTGGCCAGAATCGCCCGAGTCGCGCCCAGGCGCCAAACACCCCTTTCTCCGCAGGGGTAAAGGGAATCATAGCAGAGCGCCCGAACGTCACTGCAGAACAGCCACCGTTCGGGCGCCCATACGGCGCGAATTGCACACGCCGGCTTGATTGACTCGCGTCGACGATTACTCGCCGTCGATGTCGGTCGCGACGGCCTCCTCAATAGCCTCGACGCCTTCGACCGACAGATCCTCTTTGCCGTGGCAGAACTTCTTATCGACCCAGCCAGTCAGAATCGGGGCCATGATTGCCGTGATGATAACGGCAGTGGCGATCTGGGCGTACGCGGTGGGTGCAAGCTCGGCATAGCGCGGAGCGACCTCGGCGAGGGCGACCGGCGTGGTCATGGCCGTGCCGGCGATGGTGGAGCAGGCAACGGCCGCCTTGCCGTTGCCGCCACACAGGCGCTCGAAGGCAAAGGTAATGGGACCGACGATAAAGAGCGTGATGAGGCCCAGCAGGATGCCCGAAATGCCGCCGGTGATGAAGCTCGAAAGGCTCATGGACGCACCGAGCTGAAAACCGATGACAGCGATCGCGGGATTGGCGCCGGGGACCAGCAGGTTCTTGATAAACGGGAACAAGTTGCCCAGGACCATGCCGATAACAAGCGGCAGGAT
>CABQMC010000213.1 GCA_902465115.1 uncultured Collinsella sp. | reverse complement strand
GGAACTCATGTCCGAGCGGGCCCCTTCATAGATTTTGGAATAAAAAGGGCGCCGCGGATGGAATTCCGCGGCGCCAAAGCCACACGCTAACAGCTTTAAGGAGTCAAAGCTGGTTTAGCCAAAGAAGCGCTTGATCTCGATCTCGGCGTTCTCCAGGCAGTCGGAGCCGTGGATCACGTTGGCGTTGACATCGACGGCAAAGTCGCCGCGGATGGTACCAGGAGCAGCCTCAAGCGGGTTGGTAGCGCCCATGAGGGTGCGCATCTTAGCAACAGCGGAGAGACCGGAAACGACCATCTTGACGACCGGACCGCTCGTCATAAAGTCGCAGAGACCGCCAAAGAAGGGCTTGTCGGCCAGATGGGCGTAGTGCTCCTCGACGGTAGCGCGCTCGAGCGTGGTCATCTCCATGCGCTCGATGACAAGGCCGCTGCGCTCAATGCGAGCAACGATCTCGCCGATCTTGCGGTCGCGCACGGCGTCGGGCTTAATCATGATGAAAGTCTTCTCGATAGCCATAAGGTAGCCTTTCAAGTAGGTTCGCGCGTGCCCAAGTCCCATTCCGGCACCCGCCTGGACTGCATCGTAACAGAGTTTTAGCTGCAGTTAAACAAAAAGCTGTTTATTGAAACGCTGCAATTTATTAAAACGCTCCATATGTGTCACTTCTGTTTCGAAGCCCGATTAGAGTACCATCCGACCGCCCATCAACCGCATCGAACAGAGCAGACGGTCGGTTGCCACCCGCGAACGTATCCCCTTCACAACCTGCCCAAAGGTCCTACAGAAGTTCTCGACAAGCCCCTCCCCCATAGCAACAAAATACGGGCGCCCGCAACAGAAGGCACCCGTAAAAGCAAAACGATTTATCGATAAAAGGGCAATACGGCTTCAGCCAAACCCCTACTTTGCCCCGTGTCCCATCTCGACTACCTTGGTCAGCGATCCAAACGCGCCCTCGTCGGCCACGAGCTGTGACTCGGCACGCTGCAGCTGCGCGGCAACGGCGGCAGGAGCGGTGCCGCCCTCGGTCGTGCGCGCGGCGACAATCGACGGGATGTCGAGCGCCTCGGTAATGTCGCGCTCAAAGAGCGGGCTTGCCTCCTGGAACACCTCAAACGGCAGGTCCTCAAGATTACAGCCGCGCTTCTCGCACATCAGGACCAGATGCCCCACCACGGCATGTGCCTCGCGGAACGGCAGGCCACGCTTGGCCAGGTAATCGGCAACATCGGTGGCGGCAAGGTGCCCCACGCCGCACTCGCGCGCCATGGCATCCTCGTTGACGGTCCAGGTCGAAATCATACCGGCCATAACGGACAGGCACTGCATGAGCGTATGGGCGGTATCGAGCGCGCCCTCCTTGTCCTCCTGCAAGTCCTTGTTATAAGCGAGCGGCAAGCCCTTCATGGTCACGAGCAGCTGCACCAGGTTGCCATACACGCGACCGCTCTTGCCGCGAATAAGCTCGGCAAAGTCGGGGTTCTTCTTCTGCGGCATGATGGACGAGCCAGTGGAGTACGAATCGGACAGCGTGATGAAACCGAACTCGGAGCTCGACCACAGCACGATCTCCTCGGAAAGACGCGACAGGTGCATCGCCATAACGGAGCCGGCGTAATGCAGGTCGAGCAGGAAATCACGATCGGAAACCGCATCGAGCGAGTTGGGGATCACGCCCGCAAAGCCAAGTTCGGCAGCAGTCATCTGGCGATCGAGCGGATAGCTCGTACCGGCAAGCGCGGCAGCACCCAGCGGGCAGTTGTCGGCGGCATCAAAGGCGGCCTTCAGGCGCGTAAAGTCGCGCGCGAACATCCAGGAATACGCCAGCAGATGATGCGAGAGCAGCACGGGCTGAGCGTGTTGCATATGCGTGTAGCCCGGCAGAATCACCTTGTCGTACTTCTTAGCCGCATCCACCAGCACATGGCGCAGCTCAAGATTGGCCTCCATGAGCTCCTTGGCCAGTGCCTTGACGCCCAGGCGCGTGTCGGTCGCCACCTGGTCGTTGCGCGAACGTCCGGTATGCAAGCGCTTGCCAGCCTCGCCGATGCGACGCGTCAGCTCGCTCTCGATAGACATATGGATGTCCTCGTCGTTGATATCGAAGGTGAAGTTGCCGGCATCGATATCCTGTTCGATTGCGGTCAGACCCTCGGCAATCGCCTGCTCGTCCTCGGCGCTGATAATGCCCTGGGCCGCCAGCATCTTGGCATGTGCCTTAGAGCCGGCGATATCCTGCTTATAGAGATGTTTGTCGACCGGCAGCGACGCGCCAAACTCCTGCGTGACCTCGGCCACGCCCGCCTCAAAACGACCGCCCCAAAGAGCCATGGAACCGTCCCCTTTCATCAAATACCAAAACAAGCGCCCAAAGCAATGCGCCATATCACTAAAGCGATTTTTCAACCGCTAGTTTTGCATATTCCCCACCGTGCGCGAGGACATATAGCTAATTTGCAAAGAAGTGACGCACCATGCATTTGGCGCCCAACGTTTCCCTCCGGATGTTGCCCTGCGAACCATCGATCCAGGCCTTCAGGCTCATAGGGACGTCCTCGACCTTTGCAGCATCGATCTCGGGCGCGAGGGCAAGTAAAGCATGCGCAATAGCATTGAACATAATGGATACTCCTCATATATATAGGCGCAGAGCCGCCAAATTGATAGAAGGAGCCCCGCCGGACAACCCCGGCGGGGCTCGGACTCAGCCGCAGACGCGGCATCATATATGCGGGCGGAACGTAGGGGCCACCGATGTTAAGAAGTGTCAGCAAGCATAACGAAAGGTAGGGACCCCGTGCGCCCGTTATGTATCACGCGGATGGGCCGCGCGGATACCAAGGGAAGGAGGCGCTAGGCCTGGGCGGCAGCAGAGCTGGGGCCCTGGACCTTTGCCCACGTCTTGAGCGACAGCGTATCGATCTCGATAAAGCCGGCGCTGGCCTTCTCATCAAACGTGGTGTCGCGGTCGTAGGTAGCCAGACCGTAGTCGTAGAGGCTGAAGGGGCTCTTGCGGCCGACGACATGGCAGTTGCCCTTAAAGAACTTCAGGCGGACGGTGCCGGTCACGAACTTCTGGGTGTCGGCCATAAAGGCATCAAGCGCGTTTTTGAGCGGGCTGTACCACTGGCCGTTGTACACGGCGGTGGCCCAATCCTGCTCGAGCTTGATCTTGGTCTTGAGCAGGTCGCCCTCGACGCAGATGTCCTCGAGCGCCTTGTGGGCGGTGATGAGCGTCAGGGCGCCGGGAACCTCGTAGAACTCGCGGCTCTTAAGGCCCACCAGGCGATCCTCGACCAGATCGAGACGGCCAAAGCCATTGTCGCCGGAGATCTTGTTGAGGGCGATGACAATCTCGGAAAGCTTCATCTTCTTACCGTCGACGGCGAC
>CABQMC010000212.1 GCA_902465115.1 uncultured Collinsella sp. | reverse complement strand
TAAGATCGCCGATCGCGTTCGCGCGAACGTGCTTGTTGATGGGGCTACTGCTTACGTTGTGAGTGCCGATGGCACGCTCCATAAAATTGCTATCGCTAATGATGGGGCCCTTTCAGAACTGGGTAAAGTTACGTTTGGCAGCAGCTCGACCTCTACACCCGTGTTTGTCAACGGTAAGATTGTAGTTGGCGGCACGTCGATTGAGTCCTTTATGGGCGGTCCCCAAAACAGTCTTACGAGCCACTATGGTCAGCTTGCAATTATCGACGCCGATACGCTTACGGTCGATTATTCAATTTATAAGGCAGACGGTAACTTCATCCGCGAGGATTCTTCTGCAAGTGGTTTTACGGGCAGCGGCGATGTTAAGTCACAGCCTGTGGTTTCCATTCAAGATGGTCATACCTATGTATACTTTACGTCCAACAATAATCCTGGCGGCATTTATCGCTATCGCATAGGTGACGAAGAGGCTGAGCTGCTCTATAGACCGTCGGCCGAGAACCAGCAGTACTGCATGTCGTCGATTTCGGTCGGTTCTGATGGTTCACTCTACTACGCTAACGATTCGGGCAAGTTGTTCGCGATTAAGGGAAATGGCCAGAAGGTCAATCGCTATACTGTCTCGTTTGACGCAAATGGTGCAGATTCTATTGTGCTCGATTCCCAACGTATTAAGGCTGGTAAAACTGCTACGGAGCCTGCTGTAAAACCGCGTCGCAAGGGCTATACCTTCGGCGGTTGGTATACCGATGAGGCGTGCACGCAAGCGTATGACTTCAGTACGCCGGTGACGGCCGATCTGACGCTGTATGCCAAGTGGACCAAGAATGCCACCAATTCTGGTGACAATGGCGGTTCTGGCTCCAGCGGCGGCAGCGGTTCTGGTACTGGTACCGGCACGGGCACTGGTACGGGTTCCGGCGCTGGTTCCGGCTCTAAGGGCCCGCAGGCCGGCGGCGCTATCGCCCCGGGTCAGAAGCCGGTGACCAAGACGACGGTGTCGACCAAGACCGAGACCAAGGAAAACAAGTCCGACAAGAAGGGCTCCGATAAGTCCGACAAGAAGGATGAGAAGAAGTCTGAGAAGAAGGACAGCAAGTCCGACAAGAAGTCCGATTCCAAGTCCGATACGGGCGCTGCTTCCACGACCACTGCTAAGAAGTCCTCTGGTGCTTCCGAGCAGGAGACGGGCACCAACCCGCTCGCCATCGTTGGCATCGCCGCCGGCGTGATTGGCCTTGCGCTCATCGCCGTCTTCGTGCTGACCAAGCGCGGCAAGGGTGACGGTAATGCCCGATAAGCCCAAGGAGACCAACGGGCAACAGCCCGACTCCTCGTTTATCCAGCTCGATGATCCAAAGCAAAAGGGCGCCGCTTCGGCGGCGTCCGCTCCTCGACGGAAGGCGCTCCTTGGCGTTCTGACTGCCGCATGCGTCGTTCTGATCGTGGTCTCTCTGGGCTTTGTTCATCCCTCCGAGAGCGGTGCTTGGTCCATTGATTGGATCGTCCAGACCGTGGCGGGGGAGAGCATCGTCGCCAAGGATGGCAATGGGTCCGGCTCGACTGTCGCTTCGGGCAAGGCCGGGTCCAAGGATTCCAAATCTTCTGATGATACGAATGACGGGTCTAGGGGTTCTGACAAATCTGACTCCAAGAAAGATCCCGAGTCTTCGGACAAGGAATCGGACAAGAACTCGGATAGCAAGAAGTCCGGCGAAAAAGGAGCAGGAAATAAAAAGACTGACAACAGTCAGTCGGCTTCTCAGAATTCGGCAACGTCCGGTGGGCCTTCTGCCGTTCCTGATAACAGTAATGCCCCCTCGGGCAACCAGAGCGTCTCTCAGGAGTCTAGCTACGTTACCGTGACTGTCTCGGTTACTTCGAGCGCTGTGGGCAATCCTGTGTCCGCTGGTGGTACCTACACCTTTAATGAGGGAGCAACTGCCTACGACGCTCTCTGCGCGCTGGGTATTTCTATAAATGCGCGTGGCTCGTCGTTTGGCACTTATGTTGCCGCCATCGGTGGCCTGGCCGAGAAGGATGAAAACTATGGAAGCGGTAGCGGCTGGTGTTATTCCGTCAACGGCACAACGCCCATGACAGCCTGCAGCAACTACGTTCTCTCAAACGGCGACAACGTGGTCTGGTATTACGTGACAGGCTAGGGGCCTCGACATATCGCATCAAACGGGCGGTTCGGACAAACATCCGAGACGCCCGTTTTTATACGAATGGGACGTCATTTCCCAATCGAGGCTCAACCGGAAATTGCATCCCGCCCTGTAGGCGAATTCCGGGACGCAGCTTCCCGTTGGGGCGGGTTTCGGAAAGCGTGTTCCGCTCTGAGGGCTCATTCCGGGATAGACTTTCCGAAGCAGCGCCCATTGGGAAGCTGCGGACCGTATTGGGCATCGATTTTGGGATGCGCTTTCCGCTAGAGCCACGTTGCGGAAGCTGTGTCCCGTTCTGAGGCTGCAATCTGGGACGCGCTTTCCGCGGGGCGACCATGGGGAAACTACTACCCATTCCGACGCTGCGGCCCGCCTTGTGCGCTTTCCTCGGCAGGCTCTGCAAACAAAAAACCGGTTGGAATGGGAATTCCAACCGGTTATACATTCAAGCAAATAGTGAATCGACTATGACCGTGCGCCCTCGAGGAAGAAGCGGCGGCTGAAGTAGTTGTACCAGGTGACGAGGAACGTGGCGATGGCCTTCATGGCCTGGTAGCCGATGCTCAAAAACGTGACGCCCACAAACATGTACAGGTCGTTGAGGCCCAGGCCGATCACCGACAGGATGGTGAAGATCGTGAACTCGCGCTTTCGGCTCATGCCTTCGCGGTGGTCGAACACGTACTTCATGCTGAGCCAGTAGTTGACCACGACGGACGTGATAAACGAAACCGTGGTGCTCATCAAAAAGTCGAGGTGGAACAGCTCGACGAGCGCAATGAGCATGCCCCAGTCGATGCCAAAGGAGATAAGACCCACGACAGCAAACTTGAGGAACTGCTTGGTATGAGGTTGTGCCAGCGCCTTGCGCACGTAATCACATCCAATGCGTTGATGAATCGAGCAGAGGATACTTTAGAGCTTTTACAAGGGAAACGTAAGGTCTTTGCCAAGAACTATATGAACTCGCCAAATTTTCAAGAGCTAATCCGCAAACGTTGAAAATTTGCCCGTAAACGAGCGACACCCACGGACGATACTGCGCTGAGTGCGCGTCGTCCGTGGGCGCCGTAATGCTGCAGGGGTTTCGAGCTATTTTGTCTCGTCGCCCTCCAGGAAGATTTTTCGGGTCACAAAGTTGTAGACCATGACAAGCGCGGTGGCGCAGATCTTGGCGATATTGGCCTCGAGTCCCAGGCCGGCGTTGAGCGCCAGCACGATGCCGTCGTTGAGCACCAAACC
>CABQMC010000211.1 GCA_902465115.1 uncultured Collinsella sp. | reverse complement strand
CACAAACTCGTCTCCACCGATACGGAACAGCATCTCATCGTGCTCCATGGTTTCGGAGAACGTGCGGCAGATGCTCAGAATATAGCGATTGCCTTCGGCGTGGCCAAACCTATCATTGCAATGCTTGAGATGGTCGATGTCAATATAGGCGCAGGTGAAGGGGTCGCCTTTGCGCCAGAGTTGCTCGACGTGACGGTCGAATCCGTTGCGGTTGCCCAAGTTGGTGAGCGGATCGATATAGGCGTTGCGCTCAAGCAGTTGGCGCTCTTGTTGCAGGATGGCATGCGTCTTTTGCAGTTGCTCACCAACGGCGCGTAGCTCAGCAGGCAGCGCGGCAACATCGAGTTCAGCGGTCGAGACGCCGTTCGCAAGTCGCTGAAGATAGGCAATAATCGATTGCTCGCCCAGGCGATATGACTCGTTCATGATGGATAACCTCCTTGGGCGGAACAACGGTTTGTATCATATCCCCAATTCGGTTTGAATTGGGGATATAAGTTAGCTAATGGAGACAAATGTCCCCTTCGACGGTGGCGTTTTGCGCGCGAGCGTATCAGTTGTTATTGCCACCATCGAGCAATGCCTCAAAATCCTTCGCCGGCATGGGGCGGTAGTAGAGGAAGCCCTGAGCGTAGCGGGCGCCCATTTGTCGTAGCATGTTCGCCTGCTCATTTGTCTCGACGCCTTCGACCTCGACGGGCAGATGGAGCGACTGCGCCATTTCGAGCATCGATGAAATGATTTGCGTACTGCGGCCTTGATCGCGGTCGGTGGGCGCAATCTGCCAAATGTGCTTGTCGAGCGTCACCATAAAGCCGCTTTCCTCGAGAGCGGGGATATGGGTGCACATACTGTGGGCGGCTATTATTCGACAAGCGGTAGCGCGACGATGCGATGTTCGATAAAAATGCGACTGAGACGCTATATGTTGACGGGTATACTTGTCCCGGTTTTAAACGCAGGAACGGAGATGGTCGCATGGCACAGTCAAATATGACGCGCACGGTGGGGCTTGCGCTCGAGGGGGGCGGCTACCGCGGTATGTATACAGCGGGCGTGCTCGATGTATGGATGGAGCACGGTTTGACCTGCGACCATATGGTGGGCGTCTCGGCGGGCGCGGCGTTTGGCTACAACTTTAAATCGCGCCAGATCGGCCGCGCCATTCGCTATAACAAGGCCTATTGCGCCGACAAGCGCTATGCGAGCGTGACCAGCTGGCTGCGAACCGGCGATATGTACAATGCCGACTTTGCTTATCACGAGGTGCCTATCGAGCGCGATCCCATCGACTTGGAGGCGTATCGCACCTGTCCCATGCGATTTACGTGCGTGTGTACCGATATCGAGACGGGCAAGGCCGTCTATCACGATCTGCCGTATGGCGACGAGCGCGATATCGAGTGGATTCGGGCGTCGTCGGCAATTCCCGTGGCGACGCGTCCCGTTGCTATTGACGGGCATAAGTATCTGGATGGTGGCGTGGCTGATTCTATTCCCAGCGCGTGGCTGTTTGCGCAGGGGTATGACCGCAATATCGTGGTACTCACGCAGCCGGCGGGCTTTGTGAAGCAGCCCAACAGCGTGATGCCCATGCTGCGGCGCGTGTTCCGTCACTATCCGGAGTTTGTCGCAGCGCTTGAGCACCGGCATGAGGTCTACAATGCCACGCTCGATGACCTGGCACGTCGCGAGGCTGCCGGCGAGATCTTTGTGGTGCGTCCGAGCGAATCGGTGAAGGTGCCGTCGCTGTGTCGCGAGCCCGATGAACTTGAGCGCATCTACCAGATTGGTCGCCGCGATGCGGAGGCGACCTTGCCGGCACTGGAGGCATATCTGGCAGGGTAGAGGCTGCTGCCGCCATCTCGGCGGAAAGCGCATCCCGGAATGGAGGCTCAAACTGGGATGTGCTTTCCATTGCTGAAGATATGAAGCTGCGAATCAGCTGCTCGGCCTAGACTTACGCCTGCTGCCAGGTGTCGACGAGCTCCTTGGCCGCGGCGTAGGGGTCATCAGCGCTGCAGACGGCGCTCACCACAAAGAAGCCATCGACGCCGGTGGCCTTGAGCTGTGGCAGGTCGGCCGTCTTGACGCCGCCGCCCACCACGATGGGCACGGGGCTTGCCGCGTGGAGGGCGGCCAGGTCCTCAAAGCTCTTGGTGATGATAGAGCCATCGGCCGCGCGTCCGCAGTCGCGCTTGGTCTCGGTCTCGTGGAGTGGGCCGATGCCCAGGTAGTCGACTAGGCTCATGTCGGCGGTCTTGACGTACTCGAGCATCTCCTCGCAACGGGCGGAAAGGCCCACGATGGCGTTGGGTCCCAGCAGCTTGCGACAGACCTCGACGGGAATGTCGCTCTGACCCACGTGCACGCCGTCGACAGCAATGCCCTGCTCGCGCGCGGCGAGTACGCAGTCCAGGCGGTCGTCAATCAGCAAAGCGACCTGACCGGTCTTGCCGGCCTGTGCGATTGCCTGCGCGGCGTCGCCGGTCAGCGCAATGATCTCGCGGGCGCTTGCCACCTTGGAGCGCACCTGGATGCAGGTAAAGCCGGCGTCGAGTGCCTGGGCCACCACATCGCCCACGGGGCGCCCGAGCGTGTTTTCGGGGCCGAGCACCAGATAGGCCGAGATATCAAGGTTGTCGCGGATACTCATCGTGTTTCCTCCTGCTTTTTGATCTGAGCTTCCATGCGCTCGAGCTTGCCGGTCATGGTGTCGGTAAATCCGGGTCGAATATCGGCTTTGAGCACGACTTCGGTGCGGATGCCCTTGCTCGCCAACACAAAGGTTGCGTCGCGCACGACCTGCATGACCTCGTCCCAGTCTCCCTCGATCTCGGTGAACATCGAGGTGGTGCGGTTGGGAAGGCCGCTCTCGCGAATGACGCGCACGACCTCGGCGACCTCGGCGGACAGCTCATCGCCGGTGCCGCACGGGGCGATGGCCACGGCGACGAGCGTATTCATGCCGGCATTGGTTGCGGGCTCGGACATGGCCTATGCCTCCTCGAGGTCGAGCTGGTTGTTGGCGATGTCCTGGGCGGTTGCGCGGTAGAGCTCGTCGATAAAGGCGACCTTAAAGCTTGCCGGGGCGTCGGCGACAGCGGCGGCACGCGAGCCGGCAACGTTGTAGACGGCGGTGCCGCAGACGGCGGCCGTAAACGGGTCGGCAGCGCAGGCGTACACAGCCAGCACGCCGCCTTGCGAGCAGCCGCAACCGGTGATCTTGGACATGAGCGGGCTGCCGCCGTGGGACTTGGCCACGGTCATGCCGTCGGTGATCAGGTCGACTTCGCCCGAGACCACAACGGCGCCGCCGGTGTAGCGGGCGAGCGCCACGGCGGCATCGCGGGCGGCGTCTACCGTGTCGGTGGTATCGACACCGCGTACGCGGCTCAGATCAGCCGCCTTGCCCTC
>CABQMC010000210.1 GCA_902465115.1 uncultured Collinsella sp. | reverse complement strand
TCCCTCACGCCTGTTTTGCACTCTAGGTGATTGGAAGGCCTCCGGTTTCGACCGGGGGCCTTTTTCTATCTCGAGCCCGATCGCATTCGCATCACGCGCCTCCGCTTTTCTCTTGCACTCCCATTCCGAAAGGATTTTCACCATGTCTCAGAACACCACCGCCACCCAGCCCCGCACCGTCCAGACCGCCGACCGCGGCAAACTCGATGTCCGCGCCCTCGTCCTGCTCGCCATCCTGCTCGCCGCCGGCTTCATCCTCAACTTCACCGTCGGCAAGACCATCTCGGGCATCTCGGGTGGCATGATCAGCCCCGAGTTCATCATCTCGGCCTTCTGCCTCACCATCCTGGTCGTTCGTCCCAACATCGGCCAGGCGCTCGTCATTGGCCTCATCTCGGCTGCCGTGATCCAGATCACCACCACTTCGCCGTTCGTCGATTTTGCCGCCGAGGGCATCGCCGCCATGCTCATGGCCGGCATCGTCAACGCCGCCGGCAAGAACGGTCAGGTCAAGCCCGCCATCGCTATTGTCGCAACCTTCCTGACCACCTTTGTCTCCGGCGTCATCTTCATGGTCATCAAGATGGCCATGCTCGGCGTGGTAGGCGAGCTCGCCGCCGCCATGCTGCCCGTCGTTGCCATGACCGCCGTCTTTAACGCCATTCTGGTCGGCGCCCTCTACCTGCCCATCCAGAAGGCCCTGAAGCTCAACTAACCCGCTCGACTTTACGAGCCACCCCATCTTGGCGTTCATTCGTCGCTCGCGTACCCAAGTACGCTTCGCTCCTCTTTCGCGCCAACCTGGGGCCCCTCGTAAAGCCATCTCCGTGCTTCACCACCAAAGACTGTCCCAAACGACTAGCTTTTGGGGACGTTCTTAAACGACTAGTCATTTAAGAACGTCCCCAATGACTATGAAAGGTATCCATGGAAACGATCATCAACGTCGACGATGTCTCGTTCTCCTATGGCACGCAGACCGAGCAGGCGCTCAGCCACATCTCGCTCAGCGTGAACAAGGGAGATTTCATCGGCATCATCGGGCCCTCAGGCGCCGGCAAGTCCACGCTTGCCGCCTGCCTGTCGGGTGCCGTGCCCCACCACTACACCGGCACGTTCTTCGGGTCCGTCATGGTCGACGGCCACGACACCTGCGAAGTCTCGCTCACCGACGTGTCGCAAATCGTCGGCAGTGTGCTGCAGGATATCGACACGCAGATGGTCGCTTCGGTCGTCGAGGACGAGATGCTCTTTGGCCTCGAGAACTTTGGCGTTCCCCACGACCAGATCGAGCAGCGCGTGATCGAAACGCTCGAGACCGTCGGCATCAGCGACCTGCGCGACCGCGAGATCGCCACCCTCTCGGGCGGACAGAAGCAAAAGGTAGCCATCGCCGCCATCCTCGCCATGCGTCCGCGCGTCTTGGTTCTCGACGAGCCCACCGCGGCACTCGACCCCGCCAGCTCCACGTTGGTCTTCGAGACGCTGCGTGAGGCAAACCGCGCACTTGGAATCACCATCGTCGTCGTCGAGCAAAAGGTCGCCCTGCTCTCGGAGCACTGCAACCGCGTGCTCGTGCTCAACCATGGCGAAATCGCGCTGCAGGGCGAGCCACACGAGGTCTTCGCGCATACCGACGAGCTCCGTGCCATCGGCGTCGACTGCCCTCGCGTCACGCGTATCTTCAATAGCCTCGAGGCCGATGGCCTGGTAAGCGGTACCCCCTGCTTGGATGTCGATGAGGCCGAGCGCATGATTTCGGGCATCGTCGACCCCGCACACGCGGCTATCGAAGCCCAGGCGCCCGCCGGTTCCCCGCATGCACCGTCGTTGCGCCCTCATGCCAAGGACGCCGAACCCGTACTCACCTTCGACCATGTTGAGTTTGCCTATCCCAATGGCGGCGCCGCCGTACACGACCTTAGCCTGACGCTCTATCCCGGCGAGCTCGTGGGCATCGTCGGCCAAAACGGCGCCGGCAAGACCACGCTCACCAAACTGCTCACAGGCCTGCTTAAGCCCGCCTCGGGCAGCGTGCGCGTCACGGGACTGGATACCGCAGCCGTTCCCACGAGCCGCATCGCTCGCGAGGTCGCGACCCTCTTCCAAAACCCCGACCGCCAGATCTGCAAGGACACCGTGCTCGACGAGGTCGCCTTTGGCCTGGAGCTTGCCGGCATCGACCGTGCCGAGGCGCTGCGTCGCGCCCAGCTCGTCATCGACCGCTTTGGCTTGCCGGCCGACGAGGCGCCCTTCTCGCTCTCGCGCGGTCAGCGACAAATGGTGGCGCTTGCCTCCGTCGTAGTGGTTGAGCCCAAGATCGTCGTGCTCGACGAGCCCACGAGCGGCCTTGATTACCGCGAGTGCATGACCGTCATGGAAACGGTGCGTACCATGGCCGAGCGCGGTTGCGCCGTTATCATGGTCTGCCACGATATGGAAGTCGTCTCCGACTTTGCCGAGCGCATTGTGGTAATGGCCGACGGTCGCATCCTCGACCGCGGCCGCACGCACGAGCTATTCTCGAACATCGATCTCATGCGGCGTGCCTACGTGGAGCCTCCCCAGGTTATCGAGCTCTCGCGCCGTCTGGCATCTTCCGTCTCGCCCGCTTTTGCGCAGGTGAGCGAGGTCACCGATGTCGTTCGAATTACCAAGGAGATGGTCCACCGTGGTTAACGTCATCGACTACATGCCGGGCGATACGCTGCTGCATCGCCTGAATCCCGTCGTCAAACTGGGCCTCGCCGCCGCCATCATCGTCGGCATCTTCTTGTCCGACACCTACGTGGCGCTGCTGGGCTTTTTGGCACTCACCCTTGCGCTGGGTGCCTATGCCGGCGTCGTCGACCGTCTGTTTTCGCTGCTCAAGTTGCTGATTCCGCTCGCGCTTATCATGCTGGTGCTCCAGCTGGCCTTTATGCGCGATGGCAACGTGGTGTGGGGTTTTATCACCGACACGGGCCTCATCACAGGATCGAAGGCCTGCCTGCGCCTGCTGGGTGTGGCGTTACCGCTCATCCTCATGCTCATGGTGACCAAACTCAACGACCTTGCCAACGCCTGCGTCGAGGTGCTGCACGTGCCGTATCGCTATGCCTTCACCTTTACCACGGCGCTGCGCTTTGTGCCGGTGTTTGGTCAGGAGATGAACGCCATCATGGAGGCGCAGACCGCACGCGGCGTCGAGTACGACACCAAGAACCCCATCAAGAAGCTTAAGCTCATGCTGCCACTGTGCGTGCCACTGCTCATCTCGAGCGTGGGCAAGACCGATGCCACAGCCTTGGCGGCAGAACAGCGCGGCTTCTATCTGCGTACGCGCGCCAGCTCGTACAAGCGCTACCCCATCAAGGGCCTGGACATCGCCGTGCTCATCGTCAGCATCGCCCTCATCGCCATCGGCTTCCTGTTCTAGTTCACC
>CABQMC010000209.1 GCA_902465115.1 uncultured Collinsella sp. | reverse complement strand
GAGATTACCGGCGTTGCCTGTGCGCTCGATGCGACCGAAGCTAATGTTCGACGTGCACAAGAAGCCGGTGCCAACGTGCTGCTGACGCATCATCCCATATACATCAAGGCGCCCGAGGCCTTTTGTCCGGCGGATTCCGCACGCCCCCAATGCAGCGCGGCGCTCTACGAGGCAGCGCGTTGCGGCGTGAGCATCATATCGCTCCACACCAACCTGGACCGCTCGCACGAAGCCCGTGTCTGCCTGAGCAAGCTGCTGGGTGCCGCACCCGTGAGCTCACTGGAGCACGTGGACGACCCCGAGGCCACCGGCCTGGGCGCGCTTGCAACGCTCAACGACCCGTGCACGCTGCGCAATCTTGCCACCCGTGCCGCCACGGCGTTTGGCAGCGACCCCCGCGTGTGGGGCGAGGTCGATCACCCGTGTCGGACCGTCGCCATTTTGGGCGGCTCCCTGGGCGACTTCGGAGAGCTCGCCATCGCCGTGGGCGCGGACGTTGTCGTGACGGGCGAGGCGGGGTACCACGTGGCGCAAGACCTTGCCTTGCGCGGGCTGCCGGTGATCTTGCTCGGTCACGACCGCTCTGAGGAGCCGTTCGTTGATATATTGATGAACTCTGCAGTTGATGCCGGGGTCGACCCCCGTCATGCGATTAAAATACTGAACCCCTGCCAATGGTGGACTGTGACAAAAGGAGAGAACTTATGAGCGCCGGCGCTACGCTACTCAAGCTGCAACAGATCGATTTGGAGCTCGCCCGCAACAAGAGCGAACTTGCCAATATGCCGGAGCTCAAGGAGCTCGCTTCCAAGCGCAAGACCTATGTGAAGCTCAAGTCCGAGATGACCAAGCTCTACGCCCAGCGCAAGGATCTGGACATTGAGCTCGACGATCTCAACACCACCGAGATTCAGACCAACAACGCCATCGAGGCTGCCAAGAAGCGCCATGTCGACGGCTCCGACTACCGCGAGGTTCAGGACCTGGAGAATGAACTCGCCACCCTGGCCAAGCGTCTGGACAAGATTGAGCACACCCGCAAGGACGTCGTTATCGCCCATAAGGAGGCGCTCGACCGCGAGGCCCGCGCACAGGCAATCATCGCCAAGTTTGAGGAGGGCGTGAAGGCCGATACCAAGGCCGCCCGCGCCAAGGCTGCCGACCTGCAGGCTAAGATTGACGCCGCCACCAAGGAGCGCACCGCGCTTGCCGCCACGCTGCCGACCGACGTGCTCACCGACTACGAGCGTCTGCTGAAGCAGTTCCGCGGCCTGGCCGTCGAGACCATCCAGGGCAACATTCCCACGGTCTGCCATACCGCGCTGCAGGCATCGTCCATGAGCGACCTCAACCACGACGGCAGCGAGATTACGCACTGCCCGTACTGCCACCGCCTCCTGGTACTCCCGAGCAAGGAAGCCTAGCGATGACGGCGGCATCCAACAATTCAATGCAACTTGAGGGAAAAACGATCCTGCTGGGCATTACCGGCGGGATCGCCGCCTATAAGTCGTGCAATATCGTGCGCCAGCTCCAAAAGCGCGGCGCGCGCGTCAAGGTCGTTATGAGCGAGCATGCCACCGAGTTTGTCGGCCCGCTCACCTTCCGTGCGCTCACCAACGAGCCCGTCGCCGTAGGCCTGTTCGACGACCCCTCCGACCCCATCCACCACATTTCGCTGGCGCAAGAGCCCGATCTGGTGGTCGTGGCGCCCGCGACGGCCAATATCATCGCCAAGATGGCCAACGGCATCGCCGACGACCTCATCTCCACCACGCTACTTGCGACGCCGCGACCCATCGTGATCGCACCCGCTATGAACAACGGCATGTGGAAGGCGCCGGCGACACAGGCCAACATGTCCACGCTGCGCGAGCGCGGTGTCCATGTGGTGGGACCCGGCAGCGGCTACCTTGCCTGCGGCGACGTGGACACGGGACGCATGAGCGAGCCCGAGGACATCGTCGAGGCTGTCTGCGAGGTGCTCAACCCCGCGCCTCAGGACCTGGCAGGTAAGCGCATCGTGATTACCGCCGGCCCCACGCACGAGCCGATCGACCCGGTGCGCTTCATTGGCAACCGCTCTTCGGGCAAGATGGGCATCGCCCTGGCGGGGGAGGCTGCTCGCCGCGGTGCTGCGGTCACGCTCGTGCTGGGACCGACATCGCTCGATGTTCCCCGCGGCGTGGCGTGCGTACGCGTGCAGACCGCCGCAGAGATGCTCCAGGCGGCACTGAGCGCCTTCCAGACGGCCGATGCGGCCATTTGCGCGGCTGCCGTCGCCGACTACACCCCCGTATCCCCTGCGGACCACAAGCTCAAAAAGGCTAACGAACGCCTCGATCGCATCGAGCTCGTCGAGACCGTTGATATTTTGGCTGAGCTCTCGCACCAGAAGGGCGAGCGGTGCGTGATCGGCTTTGCGGCCGAGACCGATAATGTCGTGGAGTACGCCGAGCGCAAATTGGCCCGCAAGGGCTGCGATGCGATCATTGCCAACGATGTCTCACGCGCTGATTCGGGCTTCGGAACCGACACTAATAAGGCTTGGATTGTGAGCACAACGGGCACACAAGAACTTCCCGTGCTAACAAAACCCCAGCTCGCAGATACAACTTTGGACTTGCTTCAAAATTTGTAAAAAAGTTCTTGCACAAGTCTAAAGTTTCGGGTTAATATACTCCCTGTTGCGAGCGAGAGCAGAGCAACAAACAAAAGCTTCGGGACGTGGCGCAGCTTGGTAGCGCACTTGACTGGGGGTCAAGGGGTCGCTGGTTCGAATCCAGTCGTCCCGACCAGAAGTTTGCAGGTCAGGCACCTAGTGCCTGACCTTTTTTGTTTTAAGCAATTGCTTAATTTTGATTAAGCAACATGGTGCCAATAAACTACCTACGCGATAATCGCCTTTTGCGGCTACTTGCGCGTTTTACACGTGCTTGAGCCGATTTATTAACGCGTTATGAATCTACATACGCGCAGCTGGTATACAGTCGAGTAAGGGCTGTATTTATCGCGGCGATTTACACAGATATAGCGACTGTAACGAACAAGCGTGTCGCTGTATTTATTCCAGTAGCTCACTTGATCGGTGGACAAGTGGGGTGTTGCAACGAAACGCCAAGGAGGATGGGCTCTATACGAGGACACCGCAGAGGCAATGGCGGGGGAGTGCGGCAAGCGCTCTGAGAGCCATTGCATGACCCCATGTCTCCTTAACTCGATAATTTGTGTTTCAAGCCACGAATCGGTCGAGCAATTGCCAAAAGAAAGGCCCATGCAGGATTGCACGGGCCTTACATCAGATCAAATTTGAGTTAGAAGCACCAAACGAGGCAGACGCAACACCATCTCGTCGCGGCCTCGGCGAGCGACATATCGCAGTCGAGGTGGACATCGAGGAAGTCGTCAGATCCCGCACAGGGGGACCGCGATGGTGGCC
>CABQMC010000208.1 GCA_902465115.1 uncultured Collinsella sp. | reverse complement strand
TGTGCAAAAAATGCCAAATATGAGTACTGCTACCTTTTTAGTAGCAGCGTTTTCGAAGTCATAAAAGGCAAATCCGGCATTAGAACGACGATCGATAGTCCAGTTAAGCCAATTTGCCAACTACAAAACTGGACATATGTGGCCCAACTCATCTAAAAGTGCCTAATTTATATGTTACGAAGTTAGTGCCCCCGTACTCATATTTGCCACTTTTTGCACACGGCCTATCCCAGCCATGGTGAATCGATAGCAAAACGGGCTCCAGACCGCTGAATCGTGCCGCATATGGCACGTCCGCAGTCCGGAACCCGGTCCAAATTAAGTTATTGCGCCGTGTTAGGCCAAAACACCCGCCAGGATCTCGATCAGGCTGTCCACATCGGCCTCCTCGCACACGAGCGGCGGAAGGAAGCGCAGCGTATGTGCGCCTGTAGCGTTGATCACGGCACCAGCCCCCAATGCACGGGCCACGACGTCGTGTGCATCACCCGCGGCATCATCCAAATCGCAGCCGAGCATCAGGCCGCGACCACGCACCTCTACCACATGCGGAAGCTTAGCCAGCGCCTGCTCCATATAGGCGCCAACCTTGGCAGCATGCTCGGCATAATCGCCGTGCACAAGCGCGGAGAGCGTCGCGGCACACGCCGCGATGGCCAAGCAGCTGCCACCGAAGGTCGAACCATGATCGCCGGGCTTAAAGACGTCGGCGATTTCCTTCTTTGCTACCACGGCACCCATAGGCACACCGTCGGCAATGCCCTTGGCAAGGCTCATGATGTCGGGCTCCACGCCATAGGTCTGGAACGCAAACGGCTTACCCGTACGAAAGATTCCGCACTGGACCTCGTCGGCAATAAGCACGGCACCCACCTCGTGCGCCAAGTCGCGCGCCGTAGCCATAAACTCCTCGGTCATGGGGTGCACACCGCTCTCGCCCTGAATCGGCTCGAGCATCACGGCGCAAATTTCACTGCCCAACTGCTTAAAGATTGCACGCAGCTCATCCACATCGTTGGGTGCGCAGGCCACAAAGCCACCCGGCAGCGGACGGAAACTGTCCTGTAGCCAATCCTGCATGGTGGCGGCAATGGTCTCGAGCGTACGGCCGTGGAAGCCGCCACGCATGCACACGATGGTGTTGCCGCCGTTACCAGCACGCTTGGCGTACAGACGCGCGAGCTTCATCGAGCCCTCGTTGGCTTCGGCACCGGAATTGGCAAAGAACGTCTCCCACACCTGCTCGTCCGCAGCCGGGGCACCGAGCGCAGCGGCCGTGGTCTCATCGCCGGCGGCAATCGCGTCGGCAAGCACGCGTGCACCGTCCGCATCATCGTTAGCGAGCTTGGACAGCAGCGCCGCGACCTGGCCGCGCTGCTCGATGTAGAAATAGTTGGAGACATGCAGGAGCCTCTTGGTCTGAGCCTCGAGCGCCGACAGCACTGCCGGATTGCCGTGGCCCAGGCTGCACACGCCAATACCGGCAAGAAAATCGAGGTATTCGCGACCATCGTCGCCGGTGAGCTTCATGCCGTGGCCTTCGACGAACTCGACCGGCGAGCGACCAAAGGTGTGCATGACGTAGTGGGATTCGAGCGATTGTTGTGCTGCAAGTGACATGAGATACCTTTCGTTAAGCGCCAGGTAGCGCGGACTGTGGGCGTAATGGCGTAGCAATTTCGAGCCGGCTAGACCGTCTGGAGCTTCTCGACCTCGTCGAGGTTCTCGGTCAGACGCGCCGCAAACGTCGAAAGCGGATGCGGATGCGTATCGAACTCGTAGGCCGTCTCGGTGGAGTGGATCACGGTACCGACGCCAGCATCGGTCAGCAGCTCCAGCAGCAGCGAGTGCGGCGTCGTGCCGTTGATGATGTGGGCTCGGAACACGCCAGCAGCAAGCGCATCGACGGCGGCGCGCAGCTTGGGAATCATACCCTTGTCGACTTCTCCGCCGTAGAGCATCTCGTTGACCTCGTCGAGCGTCAGGTTGGAGATAAGCGAGTCCTTGTCGCTAAAGTCCTTGTACAGGCCGTCGACGTCAGTCAAAAAGATCGCCTTGTGCGCGTGGAGCGCCGCCGCAACGGCGCCGGCGGCGGTATCGGCGTTGATGTTGAAGAATCCGCCGTCCTCCCCCGCTGCGACGGTAGCGATGACGGGGATGTACTCGCTATCGAGCAAGCGCTCGATATAGTCGGTGTTGACGTGCGTCACTTTGCCCACGCGACCGAGCTCGGGGTCGAGCGGCTCGGCGATGAGCGTGCCGGCATCGCTGCCCGACACGCCTACGGCCAGGTTGCCGTGGTGGTTGATGGCAGCAACCAGCTCCTGGTTGACTTTGCCGCCCAGCACCTCGCGCACGATATCCATAGTCGCCGGCGTGGTCACGCGCTGGCCGTTCTTAAACTCGACGGGAATATCGTAATGGCTCAGCGCCTCGTTGATGGCCTTGCCGCCGCCATGCACGATGACGGGGCGCATGCCGATAATCTTGAGCAAAACGATGTCGCTCATCACATCGCGGCGCAGTTGCTCATCGACCATGGCCGCTCCGCCATATTTGATAACGACCGTCTTGCCGGTCAGGTTTTTAATCCACGGCAGCGCTTCGAACAGCAGCTGCGCGGTTGCTTCGTTGGATTCGCTCGAACGACAATCGCGTGCGAATTTCATAATCTGCCTCGTCTTTCGTATCGTTATCACGCCGTGCTCCGCTGTCCGCAATGCGGCAAGATGCGCAGCGTGCCTGGAATCTAGGAACGGTAGTCGCCGTTGATGGAGATGTACTCGTGCGTGAGGTCACAGGTCCACACGGTCGTTGCCGCGTCGCCTGCGCCCAGGTCGGCCGAGATCACGATCTCGGGCGCCTCAAAACGTCGCAGAGCCTCATCCTCGTCAAAGGGAACGGTCAGGCCATCGCGGCAGACCGGCATGCCCATCATGTCGATGGAAACGTCTTCCTGATGAAACTTCACGCCGCACTTGCCGAGCGCCATGGCAACGCGGCCCCAGTTGCAGTCGTGGCCGGCGATGCAGGTCTTGACGAGCGGTGAGTTGGCGACGGCACGGGCGGCGATATCGGCTTCCTCGTCGTTGGCGGCGCCGGTAATGTTAACCGTCACGAGCTTTGACGCGCCCTCGCCATCGGCCGCAATGTTGCGCGCCAGGCTCTCGCACACCTCGTGCACGGCAAAGGACAGTTCGTCAAAGGCGTCAGTGCCCTCGACGATAGCCTCGGTATCAGCGGCAGCAGCGCCAGAAGCAAGCATGATGCAGGTGTCGTTGGTCGAGGTATCGGAATCGACCGTCACCTTATTGAAGGTCTGCTTAACGGTCGAGAGCAGCAGGGCATGAAGTGCCACCGGCTCGACGGGGGCATCGGTAGTAATGACCGCGATCATGGTGGCCATATTGGGCATGATCATGCCCGAGCCCTTGCACATGCCGCCCACCGTATAAG
>CABQMC010000207.1 GCA_902465115.1 uncultured Collinsella sp. | reverse complement strand
CTCGATAAGTGGGTCGAAGGACTCTTCGCGGGTCGTGAGGGCCACGAGGGTTTTAACCCGCGTGACATTAATGACCAGAAGCTCATGAGGGCGATCAACAAGCGCACCACGTCGATGGATGTGGACAGTGCCGGTCGTATCGGTCTTTCCGAGTCTCTCCGCAAGCAGGCGAACCTCGACCGCGAGGTCACGGTTGTGGGCAACTACGACCACCTTGAGGTTTGGGATCGCGCCGCGGCCGATGAGGACGATGACGATGAGGCCCTGCTGGACCTCTTCTTCTCGTAAGGGCAAGGCACGGGTAACGGATGGAGCGTGGGATCTTGACACAAGAATATCGGCATGAACCTGTCATGCTCGGCGAAGTGCTTGAGTCGCTGCGGCTAAAGAGCGGCTCCGTTGTCTGCGATTGCACCCTTGGCGGTGCCGGCCATTCGGTAAAGATGGCCGCGCAGGTGGGGGAGACGGGCCTTTTGCTCGGCGTCGATCAGGACGACATGGCCCTCGAGGCCGCTGGCGCCCGTCTGGACCGCGAGGTTCCCGGCGTTCCGCACCAGCTGCTGAAGGGCAACTTCGGCGACTTGGACGAGCTGCTTTGCTCGGCCGAGGTGCCCGGGGTCGATGGCTTCCTGTTCGATTTGGGCGTTTCGTCACCGCAACTCGATATCCCTGGCAGGGGCTTTTCGTATAACGAGGACGCCCCATTGGACATGCGGATGGATCCGGGTAATAACACCTTAAACGCAGCTGAGGTCATCAACACCTATAACGAACACGACCTCGCCCGGATTCTACGCGTCTACGGCGAAGAGAAGTTCGCCTCGCAGATCGCGCGCGAGATCGTGCGCCGCCGCGAGCAAGAACCGATCGAAACCACCGGCCAATTTGTCGAGATCATCAAGGCGGGTATCCCGGCTGCCGCTCGTCGGCATGGTGGACACCCGGCCAAGAAAAGTTTCCAGGCCATTCGCATCGAGGTCAATCACGAGCTCGATGTGCTCGAACGAGGGCTTGATGCCGCCACCAGGTGGCTCAACCCGGGCGGACGTATCTGCGTCATCTCGTATCACTCGCTCGAGGACCGTATCGTAAAGCACCACTTTAAGGAGATGAGCCAGGGGTGCACGTGTCCGCCGGAGTTTCCGGTGTGCGTGTGCGGCAACGTGCCGATACTCAAGGTCATCACCCGCAAACCCCTGGTTGCCCAGCCTGATGAGGTTGAGCGCAACCCCCGGGCGAGATCAGCCAAAATCCGCGTGGCGCAGCGTCTGTAGGCGCGACCGCGCGATATTGGACCTCCCGCTCGCACCATAAACGAAGCTTAAACACACTACCAACGTACTCGGGATGGGAGGCGGCATATCATGGGCTACAACACTTCAAGCGCAGCACTCGCCTATGATATGAACGCCATGCCCGCCTATCGTGAGACGCCGCAGGCCCCCGTTGCTCCCCGTGAGCAGCGCGCGCCGCGCTTTGATGTCTACACGGGCGCGGGCCGTCAGGCAAACCAGGCGGTAAGCCCGGTTTTCATGAGCGTTCTTAAAACGTTTTGCATCATTGCGGCTATCTTCATGACGATTGGCGTCGCCCGCGTGGCGCTCGCCGGCGTTACGGCCCAGGTGCTCAACAGCAACGCCGAGCTTACCAGCACGCTCGAAAAGGCGACCGATGAGAGCTCCGACCTGGAGGTCATGCATTCGGTCTATGGCGCCGACACGCGCATTCGCGACCTTGCGGGCGCTTATGGCATGGTGGAGCCCAGCGAGAGCGTTACACTTGACTTTTCGCAGGATGCAGCCGCGGGCGCCAACGCGACCGCGACCGCTCAGTAGCAAGACGGTAGCTGAGTATGACAAATGACTATCGCCGCGGTTCCGATGGGGGCCGCGGTTCTGGACGTCCCTCGTCGCGGGGACGTTCTGGTTATCAAGGAACGGGTCGGCAATCTTACAACGCCGGGCAGTCCCGTGGCAACGACCCGGCGTCGCGACTTCGCGGCTCGGGCGGCCCTCAAGTGCATAACACCAGGTCGCGCAAGAGTCCGTCGACCGAATGGCTCACAGGCGCACCTCTGCCTCGCCGCAAAGCCGTCATGGGCTTCATCGGGCTTGGCTTGGGCTTGGGCGTCTTTCGCCTTGCCGACTATCAAATTGTCGAAGCCGATAAACTGCGCGAGCGTGCCGATGCGCGCCGCCTGCTTGCGCAGACCCTCTATGCCAAACGCGGCACCATCTACGACCGCAACGGCAACGTGTTGGCGTCGTCGGTCGAATGTCGCAACATCGCCGTGAACCCGCAGCTTGTCGAGGATGTTGACAAGACGGTGTCGGCGCTGGTCAAGGCAACTGGAATCGATAAAAAGACCTGCCGCAAGCTCGTTGAGTCCGATGGAACCTGGGTGTATATCAAGCGCCAGGTGGACGAAGACGATGTTGCGGCGCTGGAGAAGAAGAACCTGCCCGGCGTGCTTTTTGAGCAGGCCATGAAGCGCGTATATCCATACGGCAATCTGGCATCGCAGGTGCTGGGTGTAGTGAATGTAGACAACGACGGCTTGACGGGTCTCGAAAAGCAATACAACAAGCTTCTGACCGGCACGAACGGTTCTCTCGTACGCGAGCGCGCGAGGGACGGCAGCTATATCGCGGGCGGTGCCTATAAAAAGGTGGCTGCGGTCGACGGCGTTGATATCGTGACGACGCTCGACGTCAATATCCAGCGTGCGGCCGAGGATGCCCTGGCAGAGGCAGTTGAGAAGACTAAGGCCAAGAACGGCTCGGCGCTGGTCACCGATCCTACGACAGGCGAGATTTTGGCAGCCTGCTCGTACCCGACCTACGACCAGACCGATCTGGAGAATGCCAAGACCGAGGATATGAATCTGCGCCTGGTCACCGACGCCTACGAGCCCGGCTCGGTCTTTAAGACGCTTGTGGCGGGCGCCGGCTTCGACTTGGGCGTCGTGCGATCGAGTACGTCGTTTGAGGTGCCGGCGAGCATCAAGGTGGGCGACGATACCGTCACCGATGCCGACAAGCGCGACTATGCCATGACCATGGATGTGCGCGAGATGATGCGCCGTTCGTCCAACGTGGGCTTTGTCCTGGTGGGGCGCAAGATCGGTGCCGACGACTTTGCCGCCTATGTGGACAAGTGGGGCATCGGTCACAGCTCGGGTGTCGATTTTCCGGGAGAGAGCCTGGGTATCGTCAAGGAGCGTGACCAGTATGACGGCGCCACGCTGGGCTCGATGAGCTTTGGACAGGCACTGTCCGTCTCGCCGATTGAGATCGCACGTGCCGTGGGCGGCATCGCCAACGGCGGCGTGATGATGACACCGCACTTCTATAAGTCCAGCAAAGGCGACGAGAAGGACTGGGGCGAAGGCGAGCGCGCGATTTCGGAGGACGCCGCATCCCAGGTGACATCGTGCATGCAGACGGTCGTGTCCGAGGGAACGGGCGTTGGCG
>CABQMC010000206.1 GCA_902465115.1 uncultured Collinsella sp. | reverse complement strand
GGCGCCGCCGCAGTATTCGCAGCGCCCGCTGGCATCGGGAATGGTGGTGGCTCCGCAGAAGGGGCAGGTGACCGCGGTCTTGGGAGCCTTGGCGGCCACGACGCTGTCGCGCGTCTCCTGGCGCAGCTGCACCAGCGCGTCGCGGACCTCGGTTGCCTGGCGCTTGGCCTCGCGGTACTCGATGGACCCGCGCTGATCGATGGTGGAGTCGTTCACGCGCAGGTTGATCTCGGTAAAGTACGGCGTGTTGACGTGGATGGTCAGATTAAAGTCGTAATCCAGGTCATAACGCGGCGGGTTGTAGCTCTCGCGCTCGCCGTCCTTGGTCTCGCGATAGATCTCGGTGCGATGCTCGTCGATATCCATATCGCAGCCGAGTACCTGTGAGAACTCGATGATGTCGGGATTGGCGTCGCGCCAGCGGCTCTGCGAGGTAATGATCAGCAGGCCCGCGTCTTCGTCGAGCATAATATTGGTGCGCCCGGCAGAGAGCGTGCGCGTGGGGTTGAACGACGCCAGGCGTTCGGCATTGGCCTCGCGGTAGGCGAGTTGCTCGCGGATATCGTCCGCGGTGCTGGAGCGATGGCCGTGGAAGAAGGGGGAGAGCTTGCCGGCGCACTCTTTGCACAGGTAGCCTTCGCTGATCTTGGTCTTTCCCAAAAGTCCCAGCTCGGTACCGCAAATCGCGCACTCTTTCTTCTCGAACATCTTGTCAAAGAAGCCCATGGCTGCCTCCCATCAACAGGTAGCGTGTGTCACTTTTGATGATGGGGGAGTGCGCGATCCTTCGCGATACCCAGACGGCTCAAGGAGTCTCCACAACTGGGACACATGGCCCATTTTTGACCAGTCGTTGGGGACGTACTTAAATGAGTGGTAGTTGGAGACACTCCTTGCCGAGCTTGAGGCCGCGCGTGTCCCTTCTGGTCCATGAGGCTCAAAACCGCGGCGTGATGTGGACGGCTGGGGTCAAATTTGCAGCATTTCGAGCTCGGCTTCGATATTGAGACTGGTTCTTTATTAAAATAGATTTCCAGACAATTGAGCGGCTGGGGGTTAACCATGAGGGGCATGGGAGACACAACCGCATATTTGCGTCGGGGCATTCGGGAGATTATATGCCTGGCGCTGTTCTTCTTCACGTTTTTGGCGTGCGAGTATCTTTTTGATGTGCGCATGGCCGAGTTCGTGTCTCCGAACGAGGTCGTTATTTATGAGAGCCTTGTCATCGGCGCGAGCGTGATTGGCTTTTTTGTGCGTCCCATTCTGTACTATCGCCGTCCCCATGCTATCGACGCAACGAGTGACGTCACGGGCGTTTTGCTGGTGGCGGCATTGCTGCTGTTGATTATGGCGGTTCAGGTTGAGGTGGTAATTGCCGGCGGTTTGGCGGCGTGCTGCGCGCTGGGCTACTGCGGATCGACCGCCCATGCCAATCTTGCGCGGCGTTTTGCGCAGACGCCCTGCCTGGCGCGCGCCGCCGCACTTTCCTATGCCATGGGCGTTCTGGTGCAGGTTCTCAACCACATGGTGATGCCTGTCGGCATTCCTCAGCAGGCTGTTCTGGTCGTCTGTGCGATCGCGCAGGTGGCGTTGCTCCACGGTGCCCGACGCGCCAAGCTGCGCGACGAGTCCGATCCCAACTTTGAACCCAGTGTTGCCGGGCTTTCGGTAGATGCTCTGGAATATGGCGCCAAGTGGCATGACGATCCCGAGGCAAAGGCGGCATTCCGTCGCGCCGTAGTTCGCCTGACCGTGGCGACGGCGTATCTTTCCAGCGTATTCGCCGCTCTCAACGCGGGCTTCACGACCCTGCATGCTGTCGGAGCCGTCGATTTGGGTGACTGGCCGCGCCTGCTGCTTGTCGTGAGCTCGTTGGCTGCCGGCGTCCTATTTGACCTGCACGGCCGCTCGTATATGAATATCGGCATGACATGTGCCGCCATACTGTCCACGCTTTCGTTCTTTGTGCTCATCGTCGATGGCAATGGCGGCAACGAGCTTGCTGCCACGATTATCTTTTATCTGGGCTCGGGCTTTTTCGTGGTGTTCTTTACCACAAAATATGCCGCCGTCTCGCTCTATGCGCGCTGGTCATATTTTTGGCCGTGCATGGGTCGCGTCGTCAACAACGTGTGCTCGATGCTCGTGACGGCGCCGGCGGTGGCGATCATCTCGAGTCAAAACGTGCTGGCTGCGGTCGGTGCGGCGCTCGTGATGTTTGTGGGCATTGCGATTACGCTGCTGGGGCAGTTGGGGCAACGAGCCGATGATGCCGCGATGCGGGACGGACTGCCGCTTGCCACCGACGATCTTGGTGGGGATCTTGCGCCCACATGCTCCGACCCCGAGTCCGTGGAGGCAGCGGAGCTCACGTCCGATGAACGCCTTGATGCCTTCGTCGCCACCTTTGGGCTTACAGAGCGCGAGCGCGATATTCTTGAGGTCTTGGTCGTTTCGGACCAGAGCGTTCAGGACATCGCCACAACGCTCTTCCTTTCGCGCTCCACGCTCTATCGCCACATTTCTTCGATCAACAAAAAAGCCGGTACCGCCTCGCGCGTGGCCCTTATCAACTTCTTCTGGTCCTGGACGCCTAAGGACTAGCGTATGAGCCGCCGCCCAGTCCCTTACTCTAACGGGGGGATGTGGCCTCAAAGCACGCCCACATCGACGCCTCGCCTGCGCTAAACTGAAGAGCACGTACGCAATTACGAGAGGAGCCCGCATGGAGGCTTACAAGCAAGAGTTCATCAAGTTTATGGTTGAGTCCGACGTTCTTAAGTTCGGCAGCTTTACGCTCAAGAGCGGCCGCCAGTCCCCGTTCTTTATGAACGCCGGCGCTTACGTGACGGGCTATCAGCTCAAGAAGCTGGGCGAGTATTACGCCCAGGCCATCCACGATAACTTTGGCGACGACTTTGACGTGCTGTTTGGACCGGCCTACAAGGGTATTCCGCTGGCAGTCGTGACTGCGATTGCCTACCACGAGCTGTACGGCAAGGAGGTCAAGTACTGCTGCGACCGCAAGGAGGCCAAGGACCACGGCGCCGACAAGGGCAACCTGCTGGGCTACGAGCCCCAGGACGGCGACCGCGTGGTCATGGTCGAGGACGTCACCACCAGCGGTAAGTCCATCGACGAGACCTATCCCAAGGTCAAGGCTGCTGCCGATGTCGAGATCAAGGGCCTGATCGTGTCCCTCAACCGCATGGAGGTCGGCAAGGGTGGCGTGACCACCGCGCAGAAGGAGATCGAGGCCAAGTACGGTTTCCCCGTCGCGAGCATCGTTTCCATGGCCGAGGTCGTCGAGACCCTCTACAACCACGAGATCGACGGCAAGGTTGTCATCGATGACGAGCTCAAGGCCGCCATCGATGCCTACTACGAGCAGTACGGAGTCAAGTAGGTTCCGCCGTTCTGCCGAACGGCGGACCGGTCGACGCTGCGCGGGCCGCATTTGGACAATCTGACG
>CABQMC010000205.1 GCA_902465115.1 uncultured Collinsella sp. | reverse complement strand
CGGCCCTCGGCATGGCGTTCGGGCTACAGCTCGATGAGCCCCCTGAGTCCAGGGTGGGAGAGCGCCATCATCGCAGCCATGATGACCACGAGGACGACGTCTGCGGCGATCAGACAGTTCCTCGGCCATTTTCCCAGCTCGACATTCCGATGGTTGAAGGACATCTTCCAGATGAAGACCAGCAGGATGCAGACCGTGTTGATGAGCACGAAGCCCACGAGCGCGGCGAGGAGCACGATGGCGCGTATGCCGCCGTCGATGCCGAGCGCGCCCATCGCGGAGGTCGAGAACCCGACGCCGCCGTTGAAGGCGAGCACGACCGCCGCGAACACGCCGAGGATCGCGATGTACTCCATCCTCGTCTTGTCGAGGCGCTCGTCGAACTCCCTTTCCAACTCTGCGCGTTTCTGGTCCGCCTCGTCCCTTTCCGCTTTCACTTCGGCGATTGCCGCTTTGAATGTGCGCATGGCCTGCTGCTGTTCGATGTCGTGGCTCAGCCTCGTCTTTTCCAGGTCGATGTGGTCGGCGAGTTTGAGGACACTTTTCGCCTGGTCACAAAATCCATGTTTCGTCAGGTTGTCATGGATGATGCGAATGTTCTCGGCGAGGCAGTTGACCGAATAGGGGACCCCTTCGTCCAAGTCCCCAGGGGACTGCCCGAGTGCATTGAATACCAGGTCGCAGATGTCGGCATATCTATGGCGATAGGGCTCGCTCCCCCCATATAGCTTTACGAAGAAGTTCGAGGCTCGGCGGATGTCATCCTGGGAGAGCACCGCAGCATCATCCGTGCTGGCGAGGGATTCGAGCATGTCGCGGAGAGCCTTGCGTTTCTCTGCGTCGTCGCTGCCTGCGTTTATTGGGGGAACTTTCAGGGGTGGCTTCGAAAGAGTCCCAATCTTGCTGGTGAGCAGAGAGAGGGCCCTTTCGAAGTTTTCGGCCGCCTTTGCGTAGTCTTGCTCGGTCACTCAGAGACCTCTCTAGCGCACTGCATGATCAATTCATTTGGGATGATTCCCTTGTGTAGGCGCTTCTGGTTGTAGATGACGTCCCACGGAGACCCCTCGGCGTGTGAGATCCTGACGAGCTCCCATGGGGATTTCTCGGCGAGCATGTCCACCCCCGCATCCAGAAACGGGCGGATGGAATCATTTATCTCGGTGTCGAACTCGCGTTTTATCGGGAAGCCGCCGCAGTCAGAGAACTTAACGTAGACATCTCTGATGACCGGGCCGTAGGGCCATGCCTCAAACTGGTCGGCGAATAGCAGCTCGCCGGTCTCGCTCGCGTGTATGACTTGCAGGAAGTAAAGAATCTTCTGGAGCTGAAGATTGCTGATTGGCGTGTCGTGGCGATATCGCCTGCTGACGGCGTACTCGGCGATTTCCATCGCACAGTACTCTGTCCCGATTTGGACTTTCCTCCTTTCCCAAATCATACCAGTGATGTGCTTCCCATCTGCGCTTATCGTGATAAAAGCATCTCAGCTCGCCCGGACAAAAAACGGACGGTCCCTCCAGCGGGGGTTCCGGTCTCGGACGCGCCCCCTAGTCCTCCACGGCCCCAGCACCAGGGCGAACGGCACGTGCAGCAGGAACGCCATGAGCACGAGCGCCGTGACCGCAATGCCCAACGCCCATTTCACGTCTTCGCCAATCACTTCATCTCCTTCCGCTCGAACCTGCAGAAGCGCGCACATGCGCCCAAGGTCGCTACCGTGTATCTCGCGATCACCACATCCCTCGCTAATGGCGCGCGTGGCCCTGCGGTCGGCGAGCCCGGACTCGAGCACCCAGCTGACCACCGAGCAGATCGAGGGGTTCTGCCCCAAGGCGTCCGAGGCGCTCGAAGAGGCCGAGGCCGACGCGCTGGCCTACCTCGACTTCCCCTACGAGCACCACGTGAGACTTCGCACCAACAACGTGCAGTAGCGCGCCAACCGCGAGCCCAAGCGCCGCGGCTGCGTGGTGCAGGTCTTCCCCAGCAGGAAGTCGCTCATCAGGATGATGGGAGCGGTGTTCTCAGAGATGGACGAGGGCTGGGCCGGACGCCGCCAGTTCAACGAAGACCCCATCGGCAGGGCCGTCGAGGGCGCCAAGGTGAACGCGCCTGCCTACGAGGGCCCTGCCGCCGAGCACGCGGCCGGGATCATCGCACTCGTCGCGGCCGGTAACCCCGTTGTCGGCAGGAACGCGGCGTGACATAGGCTAGAATGACGGCATTCTAGATGATTCTCGGTTCCTCGGGCAGCCTGCGGCCACCCTCGAGAACCGAGCCCTACATCATGATTCGCGACACTACCATACTGTTGATAAGCGAAAGGGGCTTGCGATGCGTAAGTCAGCAAGATACTTGGGGCGGGATGTTGGGCTTAACGCAGAGGAGGTGAATGTCTGGCTGAAGGAAGAAGGCTACCTCGAAGGCGAACCTGGAGATTATAGGGTCACCGAGAAGGGGCGTCCTTATGCCACGCAGAGGCACTGGGAAACCGGAAGCCCTAATCATGCTGGCTATGTTTCCACGTCATGGAAAGAGGAAATCCTCAATGAAATTGGCCCGCTTTCCCCGGAACGCAGACGTGAGCTTTCCGATTCGGTTGCAGCCAATCGCGCCGAAAAGAAAAGGCAGAGAGAAGAGTGGGAGGCATCGCTTGCGGCAAATGGCGATGACAGTCTTGATGACGGCCAGCGCGATGGCAATGATGCCTCCGATTCGAACGGTGGCAAGGTGGCGGCTGCTGCGATTACCGTAATTGCCGTTAGCTTTCTGGCGGTGAAAGGTGCTCAGGCGGCAAAGCCTCATGTCGAAAAATGGTGGCGTGAGACCGCGCGTCCAAAGATTGTCAAGACAAAGAAAAACGTTATGGCGAAGTTCAAGGGAGTATCTGACGAGCAGGGCGAGGAGGCTGATCCTAAGACAACGGAGAAGACAGCAGATTAACCTTTAGCGCCTTTCAGTGGCGAGGAGAAGCAGCACGCTGCGCCCTCACCCACGCAAGATGTCGTCCATAATTGCGAACCTCACTGCTTCGATCGAGTGGTCGTTGCCGTCGGGGATGCCCTCAAGCCACGTCTCGTCGCAGTCGTGGTCGTGGTCGTACTTCTTGAGCCTGGACTTCTCATGCGCCAGCGGGCAGCGCACCGGGTCGATGCAGATTTTGCGCACCCTGCCAGCACTCGTAGGAGAGCCGCCTCGTGTTGCTCTTGGGCACGAGCCTCACCTGCAGCCCCACCTTGCGCCGCACATGGCCATCGACTGCTTGCATTCGGGCGTTTCGCCGCACCAGATCAGATCGCCGTGCAGGTATACGTCCCCGCCGGGCTCGTCCGCGTAGGCGTACAACTGGGTGAATAGCATCACCACAGTATTTATGGCGAGGAAGGCCACAAGCAAAGGCGCAAGAAATACAATACACGACGCACGACGCTCCACCAACCAACCGCCATTCAGGGACACATTCGGCCAACTGCGCACTAAACAAAGCGGGGTCCGGAGCGCTAGTCCGGGACCCCGCTTTGTTTCGCAAGGGCTG
>CABQMC010000204.1 GCA_902465115.1 uncultured Collinsella sp. | reverse complement strand
CGCGATCCTCGGTGCCCGCCACGCGAGCGAGGTCGAAGATGTTTGCGAGCTCGTCGGTCTCGTCGTACAGGTCATGCACGCAGTAGGCGTTGTCCCAGAAGATGCGGAAATCGGGTGCGGCCGTGGGCATCTCAACCAGGCGGCGCACAGTGTCCTCGCTAAAGGTGATGCCCGTGGGGTTGGAATACTTGGGCACGCACCAGATGCCCTTGATGGAATCGTCAGCGGCAACGAGGCGCTCGATCTCGTCCATGTCGGGGCCGTTGTCGGTCATCGCGACGGGAACGTTCTCGATACCCAGGTCGGCGGTGATGCCAAAGTGGCGGTCGTAGCCGGGAACCGGGCACAGGAACTTGACCTTCTTGCCGTCGTGCGCGGCCTCATAGGCGTCCCAGGGTTCGCTGCCGCACGAACCGCAACGCCAGAACATTCCGGCAATGTCGTGTTCAATCAGCAAACTCGACGAACCCAACACGAGCGTCTGCTCGGCGGGGCAACCCAGGAACTCCCCCGCTAGCTTGCGTGCCGAGGGAATGCCCTCAAAGCAGCCGTAGTTGGAACAGTCGACATTGCCGTCGTGCAGATCGGCATCGGCATTGAGGATATCGAGCATGGGTCGAGAGATGTCCACCTGGGAGGGTGATGGCTTGCCGCGGGCCATGTCGAGCGCCAGGCCCTTGGCCTTGACCTCGGCGACCTCGGCCTTGAGCGCCTCGATGGCGGCATCGAGTTCGGTGGTTTCCATCTTCTGGTAGATCGTCTGCATGGGTGCGACCTTTCACGAAGCGGTACGTTGCAATTCTTCTAAGTATAGACCGCCACCGTCGCAACGTTATGAAGCCGTGATAGATTAAGTCCATCGCAATGAATTACGAATCGCCGCGCATGCCGGCATGAAGCGCCCAAGGAGGCACTATGGAGTACGGATCGTTCCAGGCCGAGGAATTCGGCGACCTTCAGCGCCTGGTCGACGGACTGTTTTACGACCGCCACGCCATCGACCGCCTGGATCTGATCGTACAGGCCGAAATCTTGGACCTGGCGCCCGATCTCATGGAAATCGTGAACCTGCTACCGCCCGGCTATTACGACCGCCAGTCACTTTGCGACCAGCTCAACTCCGCCTTGGCCGCCCACGGCTGGGGCGCCATCTACGGCACCGTAGAATAAACCTAGTCATTGGGGCCTGTGGTCAAAAAATAGCAAATATGAGTACTGTTACTTTTTTAGTAACAGCGATTTTGAATTAAAAAGGCCAGTCTTGGCCTTTTGTGTCCGGTTTTGGAAGGATGCATCGGCATTTTTCGTCCAGCCACGCAATCGTTAATGCACAGACAGAATAGATTTGTACATTATTTTTCGCGCCTAAAATGAAACGCCGTTTGTGACAGTACTCACAAACGGCGTTTTTTGGCCACTGGGGTGTCCGGCAGGTGGCAAGTACCACTCAAAACCGCGTTTTACACGCGCTCGAGCAGGCTCTGGCGTCTGTTTCTACGCGCCTACTCGTTCTTGGGCGCGGGGTGTTTGCAGACCACGCTCATGTAGATCATGCCGAGTACGGCAGCGGTGACCGAACCGGCAAGAATAGCGGCCTTGGCAGCCAGGACCTCGAACTGGGCCGTCGGGAAGGCGAGGCCGCTGATGAGGATCGACATGGTAAAGCCGATGCCGCCCAGAATGCCCACGCCGGCGATCATGTGCCAGTTGACGTTGCGCGGCAACTGGCAAGCCTTGAGCTTAACCAGGGCGAACGTCATGCCAAAGATGCCGATCGGCTTGCCCAGCAGCATGCCAAAGTACACGCCGAGCGTCACCGGGTCGGTGAGCAGCGTACTCATGTCCACGCCCACCAGGCGAACCTGCGCGTTGACAAACGCAAAGATCGGCAGGATCACAAAGTTGACCGGCGTGGAGATCAGGCGCTCCATGCGAATGAGCGGCGGGGTCACGCGATGCATGACGCGCTCGACCTTAGTGGTCGAGACGGTAAAGTCATGCTGGCCCAGGATGTGCGCCTCGTCATCGTAGCGGTCGTCGAGCAACGGCAGGCATTCGCCCAGCCAATCGGTAAGGCTATCGAGCTTAACACCGCACTTGGCCGGAATGGTGAAGGCCAGGATGACGCCGGCGAGCGTAGCGTGCACGCCGCTCTTGAACATGCAGAACCACAACAGCAGACCCAGTACCGAATACGGGGCAAGGCGGTAATGCTGCGTCTTGTTGAGCCACACGAGCGCGCAGGTCACAAGCGCGGCGGCGCCCAACCAAAACGGATTGGGGCTCTGACCGTAGAAAATGGCGATGGCGGCGATAGAGATCAAGTCGTCGGCAATGGCGAGCGTCGAGAAGAACACGCGCACGCCGTTGGGCACGCGATTGCCCAAAAGCGACAGCACGCCCAGCGCGAAGGCAATATCGGTTGCCATGGGGATGGCCCAACCGTTGCGGGCGCCGGCATGGTTAAAGATCAGGTAGATGCAGGCGGGAACGACGACACCGCCCACGGCCGCCAGCATGGGAAGCATGGCCTGACGCGGGTTCTTGAGCTCGCCGACCGTCATCTCGTACTTAAGCTCGATGCCCACCAGCAAAAAGAAGATCGCCATGAGGAAGTCGTTGACGAAAAGCTCGACGGTGAGGCCGGCCGTAAGGTTGCCCAGACCCACATACAGCGGGGTCTCCAAAAAGTGATGGATGGCCTCGTAGGCATCGGTATTGGCGCAAATGACGGCGGCGATGGCGGCGAAGACCATGACGGCGGCAGAAATCGTGCCGTTCTCGGTGATGCGCTCCCAGATGTCGTGGCGTTCAAAGCGCTTGCGCTCGCGAACGTTGAACAGCTGCTCAGTTGCTGCCATGGGCGGCTCCTTTCACGGGATGGCTCCCGTCTTAAAAAAGCACGGCCCGCCCAAGTGGCGGCGCCGCGCTCTAACGTATTACGCTTGCATCTAGCCTACCCTGCACGACAAGCACGCAGGCGTGGCCGAAAAGCGGAACCACAGGTTGAACATTATTTGCTCAACGGCACGGGCACGCCTGTCCAAGAGACGACGCGGCGACGTGCACAAAAAACGACCGGAGCGCGGGGCGTCCGCGATCCGGTCGTGGCGTTTGGTCAACTAAACCTAGCAGGCGGCCATGATGGGGGCAGCGACCTGCTTCTTACGGGAGAGGACGCCCGGCATCCAGACGCCGTCGTGCTCGTCGGCAATGCCCAGGCCCTTCTGAGCGGCCTCGGTCTCGCCCTCGAGCAGGACCTGCGAGCCCTCCTCCATGATGTCGGTGATGCACAGGACGATGCCGTCGGCACCCTTCTCGGCGGCGTAGGCGCGCATGGCCTCGCGAATCTCGTCGATCATGCCGAGCGCGCGGCTCTTGTCGACGGTCTCGTACTGGCCGATGAGCAGCTTCTTGCCGGCGGGCTCGAACATCTTGATGTCGTTGCCGACCATCTCAGCTGCGGTGAAGGAGCCGGACGGACGGGTGAGGAAGACCTCCATGCCAAACTTGACCGGGTCGACGCGCACCTGCTCGCCGAGCTTGGCGGCGACGGCGCGG
>CABQMC010000203.1 GCA_902465115.1 uncultured Collinsella sp. | reverse complement strand
TCTCGGAAGGCACGTGCAGACCTTTCGTCATGGCCTCCTACCTTTCTTTCGGGCCTTTCGGCCGAATCTCTCAGCGCCCTTCCATAGCGGACGCTGCTTGCTGACAGCTCTAGTTATATCCAAATTCCACCCGCAATTCCACCTCGCCCCCGAACGGTCAACAAAGTGCGATGAACGGTATATCGCATGAGATTCCCCCATAATGTACTTCGGCGTTCTAAAGTAACTTTTCTAAGGTAAACGCTCTTTTTTCCTAAAAACTATTTGCAATTGCATCTCTAAACTTTTGATTCAGAATTGCATAGCTAAATCGGTTTTATGTATATAAATGATGTTTGTTTACGTTTCCGCCTGCATTCAATGATATTCAGCTATCCATCATTCTTATTCACACTTACGTACCAGTTGAGTGAGGATATAGACCGCTTGCAGACGAGCAGGGCGTCAGTCCTATGACTTGTCAGCGTAAGAAGTAGGTAAAGATACCGTTCGCACAATACGTCCGTGCCACAAGTCGACTAAATTGAGACAATAGTGAATAGGGTTAGGCTACCGTCCCCTGCGGGGACTGAACGGACAGATGCATATGCCGAGCAAAATCGAAAAAAAGCAAGCCGCCGCAAAGCTGCGCAAACCGCCTCGCGACTTCTCGTACACGCAGAACCGAGAGCTCAGCTGGCTACGCTTTGACAACCGTGTGCTTGACGAAGCCTTCGATGAGACCGTTCCGCTGTTCGAGCGTCTAAAGTTCGTGTCGATTTTCGAGTCTAACCTCGACGAGTTCCTTATGGTGCGCGTGGGCGGCCTGTCCGATCTGGCAGAGCTCAAAAAGCAACCTGTCGACAACAAGAGCAATATGACCGCCTCCGAACAGGTCGATGCTGTCATGGCCGAAATGCCCGGGCTCCTTACCCGTTGGGAGTCCATCTTTAAGAGCATCGAGGGCAAGCTCGACACCTTGGGCGTTCACCGCGCCCGCATCGATTCGCTTACGCCCGAGGAGCGCACCTTTGTAACCCGCTACTTCCAGGCCTACGTGTCGCCGGTCATCTCGCCGCTGGTCATCGATCCTCGCCACCCCTTCCCCAACCTACGCAATGGCGCGCTCTATCTGGCCTGTGGTCTGGACGGCGCCACCGACGAGGAGAGCCTGCTGGGCCTTATCGAGATTCCCGCCTCGATGAACCGCGTGGTCGAGATCCCCTCGCCCACCGGCACCTACTCCTACATCTTGCTCGAGGACGTCATCCTCGCCTGCCTGGACAGCTGCTTTGGCTCCTACAAGCCACTCGACCGCGCACTCATCCGAGTCACCCGCAACGCCGACATCGATCCAGACGGCGAGGGCGTCGAAGAGGAAGAGGACTACCGCCAGCACATGAAGCGCATCCTCAAGAAGCGCCTGCGTCTGCAGCCGGTAGTGCTCGCGGTCTCGGGGTCGCTCGAGAAGGCGACGCTCAAGACCATCCGCAAGGCACTCGAGCTTTCGCGCCGCTCGGTCTTTACCTGCGATATCCCGCTCGACCTGGGCTACGTCTTTGGCATTGAGGGCAAGATTCCCGAGCACCTGCGCAACGAGCTGCTCTTTACGCCGTTTAGGCCGCAGCCCAACCCCACCATCGATATGACCCGCTCCATCCGCGAACAGGTGCTGCAGGGCGACAAGCTGCTCTTTTATCCCTACGAGGCCATGAACCCCTTCCTGGATCTGGTGCACGAGGCCGCCTACGACCCCGAGTGCATCTCGCTGCGCATCACGCTCTACCGCGTGGCCAAGCAGAGCCGCCTGTGCGAGTCGCTGATCGATGCTGCCGAGAACGGCAAAGAGGTCACGGTGCTCATGGAACTTCGCGCCCGCTTTGACGAGCAGAACAACATCGAGTGGGCCGAGCGTCTGGAAGAGGCAGGCTGCACCGTCATCTATGGTTCCGAGGGCTTTAAATGCCACTCAAAGATCTGCCAGCTCACCTATCGCGAGGGCATGGCGCTCACCCGCCTCACGCTTTTGGGCACCGGCAACTTTAACGAGAAGACGGCCAAACTCTACAGCGACTTTATGCTCATGACCGCCCATCCCGGCATCGGCGAGGACGCCAACCTGTTCTTCCGCAATCTGTCGCTGGGCAACCTGCGCGGCGACTACCGCTTCCTGGGTGTGGCGCCCGTCGGACTGAAACCGCTCATCATGCGCGGTCTGGATCGCGAGATTCAGCGCGCTCTCGCTGGCGAGCCCGCCCGTGTGTTCTTTAAGCTCAACTCGCTCACCGACCGCGAGGTTATCGACAAGATCGCCGAGGCATCGTGTGCCGGCGTGCGCGTAGACATGATCATCCGCGGCATCTCGTGCCTCAAGCCCGGTGTTCCGGGCAAGACCGAGAACGTGCATGTCCGCTCCATCGTCGGACGCTTTTTGGAGCACGCGCGCGTCTATGCTTTCGGCGTGGACTCGGACATGATTTACCTGAGCTCGGCAGACATGATGACGCGCAACACCGAGCACCGCGTGGAGATTGCCTTCCCCGTGCTCGACCCCACCTGCCGCGCCCTAGTGCACGAGTACATGGGCATGCAGCTGCGCGACAACGTGAAGGCCCGCAGCCTCACGAGCGACGGCACCTGGGTCCCCGTGGAGCGTGCAGAGGGTGAGAAACCCTTCAACTCGCAGGAAGCCCTGCTGGAGCGTGCCTATTGCAACGCCGAGGCCGCCGCGCAGCAGCACGCACAGGAGAAGGAACGTGTGGCCGAGGAGGCCATTCAGGCCGAGGTTGAACACGGGGCAGCTGCCAAACCGGAAGCGGTTGCAGCTCCCCCGGTGAATGAGCCCGAGGCTGCCGCAGAGCCCGCCGTGGAGAAAGCGCCCGAGCCCGCTACTGCGACTCCGGAGCCCGCCGCCGAGGCAAAGCCCGCCCCTGCTCCTGAGCCGCAGCCGGCCACACCCAAGGTCCAAGAGGTCCAGGCGACCGTCATTGAGCCCGAGCCTGCACCTGCACCTCAGCCCGATCCGCAGGTCATCAAGCCCGCACCCGAGACGAGCGCCCGTCGCGATAAGCCCGCCGGCAAGACCAAGGCCATCGAGCGCCATCGCCCCGGCCGCGTGCGCATGGGCCTGGGTCTGATCGGCCTGGGTCTTAAGACGCTCATTACCGGCAAGACGAAATAGTCGTTTGTAGAAGCAGTTTGTAGAAGCGCCCCGCATTTGAGGAAAGCCTCGGATGCGGGGCGCTTTTCCCTGTTACCATGGTGCGAACAACAACGCGAATGACAGGCAGGAATATGAAGCTCACTATAGAATCGATGACCTACGGCGCCGACGGGCTGGCGCACGCCGACAACGGCAAGGCCGTCTTTGTGCAGGGCGCCGTGGCAGGCGACACCGTCGAGGCCGAGGTCGTACAGGACGGCAAGTCGTTCATGCGTGCCCGCACCACCGAGATTCTGGAGCCAAGCCCCGATCGCATTCAGTCTCCCTGCCCCTTCGTGGGCATCTGCGGCGGCTGCTCGTGGGGCAATCTCTCACGCACGGCACAGCTCGCCGCCAAGGAGCAAAATCTGCGCTCCACGCTCGAGCGTATCGGCA
>CABQMC010000202.1 GCA_902465115.1 uncultured Collinsella sp. | reverse complement strand
GGTGACGCTGGAGCAGCTCGAGGCCGCGAGCGCCTTCGACGACGAGAAGGACGTTGAGGCCGTGCTGGCGGCCGGCGAGGGCTGGGCGGACAAGGCCGACCGGATCCGCCGCCGCATCGAGCGCGAGGAGGCCAAGGCCGAGGATTACGACGCGTTCGGCGATGCGGGCATCCCGGTCGCGAAGGAAAAGCCTGAGGGGTTCGTCTACAAGGACTGGGCCCACCCCGGCCTCGTTGCCGCGAAGCTCGAGGCGAAGGAGTTTGCCGCCGGCACCGTTGCCGTGTGGAATGACTACTACTGGGAATTCTTCGCTCCGAAGGGCGGCGAGGACGCCGAGCCCGAGAAGACCGAGGAGGAGATCCGAGCCGAGCAGGAGGCCGAGCGCGAGGAAGCCGCGCTCGAGGACATGTACGGGCGCATGGTCGACTTCACCGCGGACGGAGCCTTCGTTGTGTGCGATGGCATTGCGCGGCATGTGCTCGAGAACCGCATAGTTCCGGTTGGATTGTCTGACACGATGGGCGAAGAGCGCCTCCAGCAGGCGCGAGACAGGTTCATGGCACGTCTCGGAGCGACGGATCCCGGTAAGTACGAGGCCGGCTGCAGCCTCATGCGCATAGCCAAGAACATGGCCCAGCTCAACTCCAGCTGCTGCGGCGACGACGCGGAGGGGTGGATCGAGCACTGGAACGTGTTCCGCGCCGCAGGCTTTACGCCGAACGATGAAGACGAGTGGCTCAGGGCGAGGGTTCAGGAGAGTTTCAAGGAGGAGAAGGATGAGTAGCGAAGAGGACGAGAACTACGTCACGGTGACAGTGAAGGCCAGGGGGCGCGAGCACTCGCTCTACTGCCGCACCGCCGTGGTGGTGACGGCTAGGGCGGACAACATTCCCGGCCCCGCGTGCCATATCGGCGACCTCGACCGCGACGCGCTCCCGGTCCTCGCCGACAGAGCCGTCTCCGAGCTGCTCTCGTTCGGTATCGGGGCCGGCGTTCCCGAGGACCGCATGCGCATCGAACTCGTCCACGCAGCGACAAGCTGCGGATACACGGAGGAGGAAGAGCGGGACGCGATCAGATACAACCTCGACATCGATGCGGACGAATCTGCCAAGGAGGAGAAGGATGAGTAGGGACGACCAGATGACCAAGATAACGGTCGAGTACAAGGGGTGCCGCCGTGAGCTGGAGGCAAAGTCCGCCATGGTTGTGGTGACGCTCGATGACTCGTCTGAGGACGGTGTGCTGTCCGGTTCCTTCGGTGTCCGGGACCATCGCCACCTCGCCCACGGCGCGGTGGCGATGGTCCTGAAGCTCGCCGCCAAGTTGGGGGTCGACCCCAATACCGCGAAAGGGCTCATCCTCCTTCCCGCGCTCGAGGGCGATATCGCCGCGGCCGCCGAGGAGACGTACTGCGTCGACTTCGGTGCGCGCGACGAGATTGCCCGCATTGCCGAGGACCTCGGTGTCGATGCCGACATCTAGCGAGCGCCGGGCGGTCGTGCAGCGCGGGGCGGACGGCCGCTGGTTCGCCCGCCCCTACATGGGCACCGACCGCGCCACGGGCAGGCGGATCAGGCCGTATAAGTCCTGGGACGGGGACCTGCCCCGCGAACAGGCCCAGGCCGAGTGCGACAAATGGGTCGCGACCTATATCCCCTCCTCGGCGCAGGACAGCTCCAAGCGCCTGTCCTCGATGCTCGAGGCCTATATCTCCGACCCCGTCAACAACCTGTCCGACAACTCCGTCGCGGCCTACCGCAGCGCGGTCAGGACGATGGTGGAGCCAACCATCGGGCGCATCCCCTACGACCAGCTGCAGCCGTGGGACGTGTCGGCGGCGTACCGCACGCTGCTCGCGCCCAGGACGGGCAAGGGGCTGTCGCCCAAGACCGTGCGACTCATGCACTCGCTGCTCAAGGTCGCATACGGGAAGTGGCGCCATGTCATCGGCTACAACGTCATGCTCGAGGTCCCGGCCCCCAAGGTGAAACCCGGGGAGCCATTCGCCCTGTCCGAGCTCGATGCGGACGGGCTGTCCCGCGCGATGGTGTCCGCCATGTCCTCGCACGACGCCACAGACGCCAACATCGCCCGGCGCACCGAGGCCATGGCGGTCTTCCTCGCGCTCCACACGGGCATGCGGGTCGGGGAGGTCTGCGGGCTGCAGCGCCGCGACTGGCGCCGCTCACTGCACGACATCCACGTGGCCGGGCAGGCCGTCGAGAAGCCCAGCCTGCACAGGCAGCCCTTCACCAAGGGCAAGCGCTCGCGGAACGTCTCGATCCCGCCGGCGGTCGAGGCACAGCTTGAGCGCCACCTGGCCTGGCAGGACACGTGGCTCGTCCGCAAGGGGCCGGCCGCGCCCCTGATCACCTTCGGGCCCGCGGGAGGGCTCGCGAGGCCGTCGACCGTGACGGCCCGGTTCAAGGCGATCGCGCGCGAGCTCGAGCTGCCCGGGGAGACGGTCTTCCACACGCTCCGGCACACGCACGCCACGTGGCTGCTCACGCACGGGTGGGACATGCGCCTGGTGCAGGAGCGCCTGGGGCACGCGAACGTCAAGACGACGCTCGAGATATACGGCTCGGTGCTGCCGGGCCGCGACAGGGAGGCCGCCGAGGCCTTCACCGATTCGATCTACGGAGGTGACATGGATGGATAAGTTCAACTTCAACCGCGACTTCTACGAGGGATGCCGTGCGCTCGGCGACAGGGAGGGCATGGCGCTCGCCTGGGCGATGCTGCGCTACGGCTACGAGGGCGTAGAGCCCAAGCTGAAGCCAGCGACCATGGCGGCCTTCAGCTTCGCAAGGGGGCGCATCGACGCCATGGTGAGCGGGAGCATGGGGGGCCGCGCAAGGGCCGCAAAGTCTTCCGGTCGGGTGCCTAGCAAAGGGGGTAGCAAAGGGGGTAGCCAAGGGTGTAGCCAAGGGTGTAGCCAACAGGGTAGCCAACAGAAGGAGAAGGAGAAGGAGAAGGAGATAACCCTTGCGGGTTATAGCGCGTCCCGCCAAGCCCCCGACGACTTCGACCCGCCCTCGATGGAGGACGTCGAGGCCTACTTCGCCGCCAACTGCCTGCGCGGCGACCCCCGCCAGTTCTTCGACCACTACGCCGCACAGGGCTGGACGCTGCCGAGCGGCCTGCCCGTGACCGACGTGTGGGCGCTCGCCCGCAACTGGAGCCGCAAGCAGGTCGGCTTCGACGCGGACCGCAAGGCGCGGGGCGGGCAGACCTCCCAGGAGGTCGAGCGAGCCTCCGTGTGGAAGCCCGTGAAAACGGATGCGGAGCGCATAGTCGAACTCAGGCGCGAGCTGGGTGAGGCGTCATGATCACCCTCCTGGAGATGCTCAGGAACGAGAAGGCCGACCCCGCCGGAGGCCGCCCGCTCGACCTGACACGGATCTACATGGCAAACGTCATGTCGCGCGGGGATGCCGACCGGCTGACCAAGGAGCAGGAGCTCCACGACACGGAGGCGCGCGAGGCGCAGCGCGCCGATCTGTACGAGAGGGTCGCCGCCATCGCGGGCGGCAAAAAGCCGGAGGACGAGGAGCCGGAGGGTGAGGAGTCGGAGGGTAAGGACCTGGAGCG
>CABQMC010000201.1 GCA_902465115.1 uncultured Collinsella sp. | reverse complement strand
CATCCGCGCGCCCAAATTCCGCGAGGTCAAGGGCGGCAGCCATGTCAACCTCGGCGGCATCTCGCTCGACTTCTTCTCGATGACGCACTCCATTCCCGGCGCTCTGGGCGTGTTCATCCGCACCAACCAGGGTACCGTTATGCACACCGGCGACTTTAAGCTCGACCAGACGCCCATCGACGGCGTCACGCCCGACTATGCCGCTATCAGCCGCTTTGCCAAGCAGGGTATCGACCTGCTGCTTTCCGACTCCACCAACGCCACGGTTCCCGGCTTTACCAAGTCCGAGGCCGAGGTTGGTCCCAACCTGCTGCACGCCATCAAGAACGCGCCGGGTCGCGTGTTCGTCGCGTCGTTCTCGAGCCACATCCATCGTTTGCAGCAGATCTGCGATGCCGCCCGCAAGTGCGGCCGTAAGGTCGTTGTGACCGGTCGCTCCATGCTCACTAACACCCGCGTGGCGCGCGAGCTTGGCTACCTCAACATCGACGACGCCGATATCATCGATGCCTTTGACATTGATAACCTGCCTGACGACAAGATTGTCGTCATGTGCACCGGTTCGCAGGGCGAGCCGCTGTCGGCCCTGTCCCGCATGGCCAATGGCGAGCACAAGACGCTCTCCATCCACGAGGGCGATACCGTTATCCTCTCGGCAACTCCTGTTCCCGGCAATGAGAAAGCCGTCCAGCAGGTCGTCAACAGCCTGGCCAAGCTCGGCTGCGACGTGTGGGATAAGAACCGCGCTCTCGTTCACGTTTCCGGTCACGGTAGCCAGGAGGAGCTCAAGCTCCTGATGGCCATGGCCAAGCCCACGTACTTTATGCCGGTTCACGGTGAAGCCGTGCATCTGCGCGCCCATGCCCAGCTGGCCCGCAAGATGGGTCTCAAGGACGATCATATCTTTATCCTCGACAACGGCGACACGCTCGAGATGCGCGGCGGTATCGTCAAGCGCGGTACGCCCGTCGAGTCCGGCGTCGTTTACGTCGACGGCCTGCGCATCGGCGATACCGACCCCATCGTCTTGCGTGATCGTCAGAAGCTCGCCAACGACGGTATGGTTACCGCTGTTGCCATCGTCTCGCTCAAGCACAAGAAGATCGAGGCCATCGAGTTCTCGGGCCGCGGCGTCTCGTTTGCCATCGACGACCAGTTCTCCGAGGATGCCTCCGCGTCCATTATGAAGACGATCGAGAAGGGCAAGTTCAGCTTTACGAGCAGCGGTTCCGATGCCATTCGCAAGGCCGTGCGCGACTCGCTCTCCAACTTTATCTGGAGCCGTACGCGCACTCGTCCGATGATCATCCCGGTCGTCATGGAGGTTTAGTTTGGCGCGCGGATCTGCACAAAACGCCAAAGGCAATAAGGCCAACAACCAACCGGCATCTGCTAAGGGTGCCGGTTCCCATCTGCGTGCCAATAAGGGCCACGAGTCCGAGTTCGATGATTTCGAGCCCTTGGTCGAGCCCTCGGCCAACCGCGATATCGCCGGCGTGGTCATTGCTGTTTTGGCGATTGCGTCCTTTATTGCCGTGATTTCGCCGGCGACTGCGCCCGTTACGGCTGCGGTTGCCGGTTTCTACCACTTGGGCTTTGGTCTGGGCGCCTACGTGCTGCCGATCGTCATTTTGCTGTTTGCCGCCACGCTCTTTTTAGGCGAGGACTCGCCGCTCAACGCGCGCTCTGTTGCGGGCGGCGCCGTGGTCTTTATCGCCGTCGTCTCCATTCTTTCGTTGATGGTGCCAGGTACGAGCGACTCGTGCGACCTTATGTTCACGCCGCAAAATCTGTCCGCCTCGGGTGGCTACATTGGTGCGTTTATTGCGAGTGCGCTGCAGAATGCCCTGGGTAAGCCTATCGCGATGGTGGTCCTGTTGGGCCTTGTCGTCGTGGGCCTGGTCATCATCGGCTTTTCGGTGGGCGGCGTTTTGCGCTCTGCTCGCGACCGTGCGGCCGATTTTGCCGAGCGCCGTCGTGCCGATGTTAACGCGAGTCCGTGGGGTGACGATGAGGCCCTGTCGGTGCCCGGCGTTGCCCGTCCTCACCTGAGCATTCTTCGTCAAAAGGGCTCCGATGCTGCCGTGACCACGGTCATGGGCAACGATGTTGACCCGGTTTTGGACGATGACGACGAGGACGAGGATCCGTTTGTCGACGTGTCCGATGCCGTGGAAGCTGAGCGCGCTAAGACGACGCTGTTGCCGTGCCGCCATGCCAAGAAGGGCAAGGCTGCGCCCAAACTCAATACGAGTGAGCCCGACCCGTCTTGGTCCGAGAGCGAGATTGAGCTCACCGAGGGCGATGACGAGGACGACGAGGCTCCGATTGAGACCGCAAAGACAACTTTGCTGCCGCGTCGCCATGTAAAGCGCGACCAGGTAACCGGTCAGCTTTCGATGGAAGACGACCCCGATAAGATCGACGAGTCCGAGCCGCCGTTTGCCGTGAATCCTGTCTCGGCAGCACCTCAGATCCCCGATTTCTTGAAGCATCCCAAGGTTGCCGATGCGCCTGCCTTGAGTGCTGTCGAATCGGCTGCGGCTAGCGATGGGGGAGCGGACGGCGGCGCCGCAGATAACGAGGGCGAAGAAGAGGACGGCCTCAAACTTCCGCCACTTGAGATTCTGCATGCCAACCCGCAGTCGGCTTCCTCCGCGTCTTCTGACAAGGAGCTGGAACAGACTGCCGAGTCGCTTCAGTCCACCTTGCTGGAGTTTGGTCGTAGTGCCCGCGTGGTCGGCTGGATCGCCGGCCCCACGGTGACGACCTTTAAGCTGCAACCTGGCGAGGGCGAGCGCGTGAGCAAGATTTCGAGCCTCGAGGACGATATCGCGCTATCGCTTGCTGCCCAGTCGGTGCGTATCTTTGCCCCGATCCCCGGCACCTCGCTTGTGGGTATCGAGATCCCCAATCGCAAGCGCCAGAACGTCAACCTGGGCGACGTGCTTCCCTATGTGAAGGGCGGTCCGCTCGAGCTCGCCATCGGTCGAGATGCCGAGGGTACGCCGGTCGTCGCCGACCTTGCCAAGATGCCCCACCTGCTGATCGCCGGTACCACGGGTTCCGGTAAGTCGGTCATGATCAACTCCATCATCACGACCTTGCTCATGCGCGCCCTTCCCGAGGACGTTCGCCTGATCATGGTCGACCCCAAGCGCGTCGAGCTTGCGGGCTATAACGGTCTGCCGCATCTTTACGTGCCTGTAGTGACCGAGCCCAAGCAGGCCGCGAGCGCTCTGCAATGGGCCGTGTCCGAGATGGAGCGTCGCCTGAAGGTCTTCGAGCGTCTCAACGTGCGTAAGATCTCGACCTACAACGAAAAGCAGGCCGCCGGCGAGTTTGAGCATTACGACAACCCGCCGCAAAAGATGCCCTACCTGGTCATCATCATTGACGAGCTCTCGGATCTGATGATGGTTGCCGGTAAGGATGTCGAGGCCTCGATCGTGCGTATCGCCCAGCTGGGCCGTGCCGCCGGTATCCACCTTATCGTGGCCACGCAGCGCCCGAGCTCCAACGTGGTGACGGGCCTCATCAAGGCCAACATCACCAACCGCATCGCCTTTAACGTCGCCACGGGCATCGACTCGCGCGTCATCATCGACCAGATGGGTGCCGAAAAGCTCACCGGTTTGGGCGACATGCTGTTCTCTAAGGTCGACTGGGGCAAG
>CABQMC010000200.1 GCA_902465115.1 uncultured Collinsella sp. | reverse complement strand
GGTGGCCACGGCGGAGTTGTAGCGCGGGCGGCACCACTTGCCGTAGAGGTTGGGGAAGCGGTAGATGAGCACGGGCGCCCCCGTGCGCTCCGAGTACTCCCGGAACAGGCCCTCCCCCGCGAGCTTGGACTCGCCGTAGGCCGAGCCCTCGAAGCGGCCCGACAGGCTCGCCTGCGCGGAGCTAGAGAGCACGACAGGGCACGTGTTGCCGTGTCGCTCTAGGGTATCAAGCAACGTGGAGGCGAACCCGAAGTTGCCCTCCATGAACTCGGATTGCTCCTTGGGGCGGTTGACGCCCGCCAGGTTGAAGACGAAGTCGGCGCGGGAGCAGTAGCCGTCCAGCTCCTCGGGCGTCGAGTCGACGTCGTACTCCATGACCTCGATCGGAAGCAGGCCCGCGTACCTCTCGCGCCGGTCCTTGCCGTCCCTTATGTTCTTAAGCACGCAGCAGAGGTTCCTGCCGACGAACCCCTTCGCGCCGGTGACGAGGACGCGCACTCTACTGCACCGCCTCGTACTCGCGACCCTCCAGGGCCAGCTGCACGTACTCGGCGGTCTTGATCTTGGCGATGGTGCCCTCCACGTCGAGCCTCTCGGTGTTGTGGGAGGTGTAGGACTCGTCGGCCTGGGTCTCCACCTCGCCGTCCACGACGAACTTGTCGTAGTTGAGGTCGCGCGAGTCGCAGGCGACGCGGTAGTAGCCGCCCATGTCCTCGGCCCTCAGGCGCTCCTCGCGGGTCATGAGGGTCTCGAAGAGCTTCTCGCCGTGGCGGGTGCCGATCACCTGGGTGCCCACGCGGCCGAAGACCTCCTGGACAGCCTCGGCGAGGTCGCCGATGGTGGATGCCGGCGCCTTCTGGATGAACAGGTCGCCGGGGTTGGCGTGCTCGAAGGCGAACTGCACCAGGTCGACGGCCTCGTCCAGGTTCATGAGGAAGCGGGTCATGTTGGGGTCGGTAATGGTGATAGGGTTGCCGGACTTGATCTGCTCGACAAACAGCGGGATGACGCTGCCGCGCGAGCACATGACGTTGCCGTAGCGGGTGCAGCAGATGGTGGTGCGGCCGGCTCCGTTTCGGGCGTTGGCGTAGATGATGGACTCCATCATGGCCTTGGACTTGCCCATGGCGTTGATGGGGTACGCGGCCTTGTCGGTGGACAGGCACACGACGCGGTCGACGCCCTCGTCGATGGCGGCGTGCAGGACGTTGTCCGTGCCGATGACGTTGGTGCGCACGGCCTCCATGGGGAAGAACTCGCAGGAGGGCACCTGCTTCAAGGCGGCGGCGTGGAAGATGTAGTCCACGCCGTGCATGGCGTCGCGCACGCTCTGGGCGTTGCGGACGTCGCCGATGAAAAAGCGCACCTTGGAGGCGAGCTCGGGGGACTTCTCCTGCAGGCGGTGGCTCATGTCGTCCTGCTTCTTCTCGTCGCGCGAGAAGATACGGATCTCCGCCAGGTCGGTGTTCATGAAGTGCTTGAGCACGGTGTTGCCGAACGAGCCGGTGCCGCCCGTGATCATCAGGGTCTTGTCTTTAAATGCGGTGGTGGGTTTCATCTACTTGCCTTCCTTGCGCTTAGCGCCCGTGAACTGGTAAAAGAGAAATTTGGTATTAGTAACGAGATATCGTTTGAAGAGTCGCTTCGGTTCCTGCATCAAGCGGTATAGCCACTCGAGACTTAGGTTCTGCATCCAAATCGGTGCCTCCGGCACCACGCCGGCGAGAACGTTGAAGGCTCCCCCTACGCCAATCATTAGTGGCTGGGGACCGCCTTTAAGCTCATGCATGAGGACTTCCTGACGCGGAGCACCAAGTGCAATCCATGCAAAGTCGGCGCCAGAATCAGCAATGCGTCGTGAAAGGTCTCGTTTCTCGCCATCGGAAAGCGGACGAAAGACGGAAGGCTCCATGCCAGCAATTTCCAAGCCCGGATACTCTTCTTGAAGCGATTCCATGAGCGCCTCAAGGTTTTTCCGTTCGTTGCCGTAGAAGTAATGGCTCCATCCGTATTGAGCGGAAATACTGAAAATCTCGCGCATCAAATCCGGACCGGTCACGCGCCCCATCGACGCGACCGTCTTTCGACCGACAATCGATAGAGGCTTCCCATCGGGAACGGACATAACGGACTCAGCCTGACAGGACCAGTAGCTGGGATCGTCATGGGCCATGACCGATGTATGGGCGTTAGAGACGCAGATATACTCGCCATGTAGATCGTCGATATTATGAGTAATGAAATATTGGTGCCCGTGATCGGGACATCGATCACGGGCACGCGGTTTAATTCGGGATAATGAAGATAGGACTTAAGCACTAAAACGCACCCTTTCCCGTGATTACTTCAATAACGGTGAGGGCGATAATCCTTAAATCGGTGAGAATGCCACGCCTCGCAATGTACTCAAGATCTCGCTGGACCATACCGTCGAAACCAGTTGAGTTTCGATCAGTGACCTGCCACCATCCGGTTATCCCGGGCTTCACGGCCAGGCGCTGCAGGTCGTACTCGGTGTACTCGGCAACCTCGTTGGGCAGCGGCGGGCGCGGACCCACGACGGACATCTGGCCGAGGAACACGTTCAGGAACTGCGGGAACTCGTCGATGGAGTGCTTGCGGATGAACTTTCCGATCTTGGTGACGCGCGGGTCCTCCTTCATCTTGAACATGGCGCCGGCGATCTCGTTCTGCCCCTTGAGCTCGGAGAGGCGCTCGTCGGCGTCCCTGTACATGGAACGGAACTTCCACATGCGGAAGGTGGTAAGGCTGCCGTCGGGTCGGGTCTGGCCCACGCGGATCTGGCTATAGAAGGGGCTCCCCTCGCTCTCCAGGCGGATGGCAGCGGCGAGTATGAGGCCGGGGATCGCGATAAGGACGAGCGCGGCACCGCTGAACACGATGTCGAACGTGCGCTTCACGGCACGGTAGGCCAGGCGCGAGCGATCCCAGTCCATGATTGATTGCATGGCCCTGTAACGGCCGGCACCCTCACGCTGGTCCATGGCCTGAGCAATCAGCGCCGCACCCGCTGGCGCATCCGTTGCATATTTTGTTTTATCCGACACGTTTTCTTCCAAGATTTCGTCCCCGGGTCGGGGATCCTCCCTGTCCTTTGCGGAAATCGCCAGCAGCTAGGCAATCGCCTTTTTAAGGTTTCGAATTACGCGCTGCTCGGCCGAAAGCACGGAAAGGCCAACGCGCGTAGTAACGCGTCGGCCGCACAGATCGAGCTCCAAATAAGCAGTGCTCTTGCGTCTGTTAATGGTTTTGATAAGGCCTTCGTGGCCCAGCAGCGGACCTGCCGTAACAACGACCTGGTCACCGTCTTTTAGGGCCTCGCTCATGGGCACTACGCGGTCTCCCCTGTGCGTAAAGCCGCCAATAAGCTGGACCTCTTCTTTTGCCAGCGGCACAAACTGACCGTCCTGGGAAAGCACTCGGGCAAAGTCATCCATGCGCAGCAGATACTGTTGCACGGTACGGGGATCTGCCGTATCGCAGATAAGATAACCGGGAAAGAGCGGCTTGGTCGTATTGACCCATTCGCCGTGTACTTTGATCTCGGTTTGAAATTGGGGATAAAAGAGCTCCTGCATGGCACCAGCCGGCACCATACGCTCAATGCGCACGCGCATTACGTCTTCGCGACCGTTAATGACCTGGATCACATACCACACGAGCACCACCCCCTTGCTG
>CABQMC010000199.1 GCA_902465115.1 uncultured Collinsella sp. | reverse complement strand
CGCGCCGTGCATAAAGCTCATGGCCGCGGCACTCGCGATCTGAGCGTATTTAAAGAAGACGTTGGCACGTCGCCTGTTGGCGGCGGCGAAAAGAATCGAGACGAGCTTGCACAGGATCCAGCCCATGACAAAGCCCAGACCGATGGAGAGCGCCAGGCCGTAGATGACCTTCATCCATTCGTGGACGTTGACGCTGCTCGCGCCGCCGAGGGCGATAGCGGCACCGGTCAGGCCGGCGATAAGGCTGTGGCTTTGCGAGGTGGGGATACCAAAACGCGACGCTGTGGCGCCGTAGACGACGATGGAGAACAGTGCCGCGCAGAGGCACGCGAGCGCCATGGTGCTGTTTCCGCCAAAGTCGACGATATGTGAGATGGTGTTGGCGACGCTCGCGTTAAAGTGCGTCATGATGAGCACGCCGAGGAAGTTGAATGCGGCGCTCATGAGAATGGCGGCGCGGGCGGGCATGCAACGCGTAGTGACGCAGGTCGCGATGGCGTTGGGCGCGTCGGTCCATCCATTGACGAAGATGGCGCCCAACGCGAGGATCACGGTGACGGCAAGGACTGGGTTCGACACAATTTGGCCGAGGAAGGTTGAGAACGTTACGTCCATATATGGGCTTTCTCGAAGTTTGCAGACACGTTACAAAAACATGATAAATCGTATCACCTCCTGTGGGTTTCTTTACCGAGTTCTGATGGGAGAAGTGAACTTTTTGGCACTAAAATTGAATATTAGCCCTGTTGACCGCGGGTGTTCTTTTTGCTAACACGCCATGCGGACACGTGCGATTACTACGACACTCCAAAACCACAGTCTGTTCGCTTTACAACATGCAAACATGCGTTCGATAATAGGAGGCATGGAATATCGACAGACAGATGGCAAAACTCGGCGCGTGCACAAGCAGTATGTGGACGTCGTGGCTCGCATCCTCGCGGGCGGACAGGTCGTGCCGGTCACCGTCTGCTGGGTCGACGGTCGTTGCTTTACGATTGACGAGATTGTCTCGACCACTGGGTTTGGCCTGACGGTTCACGGCATCCGTACGGCAACCTATAAGGTGCGTTTTGGCGGGCACGCGACCGAGTTGTATCTGGAGGACCAGACGCGCGAACGACCAGATGGTTCGCAGGCCCATCTGATGCGTTGGTGGGTGTGGGCATTCGACCGTACGCTCGAGGGCGAGCGCCGTGGGTAAGGACGTACGGCATTCGGGTACAATGACAGGAATCTTGTCACCTGCTGCGCCGTCTTTCACGGCACTTTTTGAGAGGACGAACCTATGAACGATATCCAGGGCTATCAGAACGGCCCCGTCGAGAGCGGCGCAAGCCGCGCCAAGGAGATGTCGCCGCGCGCGTACAACCTTGTCATGTCTGCCCTGATCTTTTTGGGCTTTTGCGCCATGGGCGCCGGCGCCTACTTTACGAGCACCATGTCGTTTGCGCGCATGATGATGAGCGGCGCCGCCCTGCCGCTGGTCTTTGGCTCGTTTATTTTGACCATCGTCGGCATGGTCATGATGTCGGCCGCCGCCAGTAAGCAGTCCGTGGGCCTGTCCCTTGTGGGCTACGTAATCTTTGCGAGCACCTTTGGCCTGACCGCGTCGTTTGGCCTTGCCAACTACGACCTGCCCACCATCAACACTGCCTTTATCGCCACGGCCGCCATCACCTTTGTCTTTGGCGCCTTGGGCGTGACGTTCCCCAAGTTTTTCCAGCGCGTATATGGCATCGGTTTTGGCATTCTGCTCGCCACTATTCTGGTTGAGATCGTGCTGATGTTCATGGGCGTCTCGCAGACCATCACCGATCTGATCGTAATCGTGGTGTTCGCCGGCTTTATTGGCTACGACACCTATGTTGCCACGACGGTGCCGCCTACGCTGCCCAACGCCGTGCTCATGGCGTCCAATCTGTTCGTGGACATTATCAACGTGTTCCTGCGCATCCTGAACATCCTTGGCCGTCGCGATTAAAGCGCGGCATTGCGACGCTTCCTGCCGGACACGGTAAAACGATGCGAAAGGCGGTCCTTCGGGGCCGTCTTTTTTGTGCGCGGCGGGGTATCATGGATGGGAAAAAGCCGATAGCGGCAGCGACAGGAAAGGTGGCCACGTATGGCAGACGTCGACAACAGGAACCGTAACCGCAGGTCCAACCGAACGGGTCAGCCCAATCCCAAGCGCGAGGCGCGTGCCAAGGCCGCCGAGTGCCATGTGGCGGCTATGTCCGAGGCCTGCGCCAAGGACATCGAGCGTTCGCTTGCCGGCGTGTGCGAGTTCGATGGTATGCCTGCCGGTTTTGTCGCGGCGATGAAGGTCAAGGCCCAGGTGGCTGCTGCTGCCGAGGAGCAGGTTGCCGAGGAGCCCGAGGCCGCCGAGGTCGAGGCTGCAGTCGATACCGAGGTGGCGCCCGAGCCCGTCGAGGAGGCCGCCGAAGCCGAGTCCGAGCCCGCCGAGGAGCCCGCTGCGGCCCTGCCCGAGGTCACCGTGCTCGACGCCTCTGCCACGCAGGCCATTCTGGATAACGGCCGAGGCTACGCGCAGTTCTGCGACATGGCCGTGCTCGCCTTTGCCTCGTTCACCAACCCGGGCGGCGGCTACATCCAGGGCTATCTGGGTCAGGAGGCCACGCTCTGTGCCGATTCGTATCTGTACAACGTTCTCGATAAGCAGCGCAAATGGTACGGCGAGAACCGTCGCCGTAATATCAACTGCGAGCTTTACCGCAACCGTGCGCTGGTGGTGCCCGCGGTGCGCTTCGACCGCAACCACGTGCATGCGTATGCCGACGTGATCGTGGCCGCCGCGCCCAACGCCAAGCGCGCTCGCCAGGAGTATCGCGTGGGTGACGATGCCCTGCTGGACGCCCTGCGCGATCGCATCCGCTTTGTGCTTGCCATCTGCGACGAGCTGGGTCGCGAGAAGCTCGTGCTGGGCGCTTGGGGCTGCGACAACAACGGCTTTGACGCCGAGGCCGTGGCCGAGCTCTTCCGCAAGGAGCTCGCATCGGGCGACTTTAAGGTCAAGCAGGTCTTTTTTGCCGTGCCCTCTACGCGCTGGGACGAAGATTTTGCTAAGTTCGAGCACGTGCTGGCAAACTTCCCCGAGCGCAACGAGGAGTCCTATGCCCAGGTTGCCGCTCGCGCTGCGGCTGCCCGCGCCGCCGAGCAGGCCCAGGCTGCCGCCGAGGACGATGAAGACGATGACGATTGGCGCAAGTACCTGTAATCGGTATGTGCTGACAGATAGGTCGATTCGGCGGGAGAGACTGCTCCCGCCGACTTTTTACTAGAGGAAGGGCTTACGATGAAAAACGTTCTGTGCTTTGGCGACAGCAATACCTACGGCTATGATCCGGCGGGCATGCGCGACGGCACCGCGGTACGCTATGCGCACGATGTGCGCTGGTGCGGCGTGGCCCAGCGCGACCTGGGCGAGGGCTGGCACGTGATTGAGGAAGGCCTCAACGGCCGCACGACGGTGCGTGACGACATGTGCCATCTGGACACTAATCTCAACGGCATCCGCGCGTTGCCGATGCTGCTCGAGACTCATAAGCCGTTGGATGCGATCGTGATTATGCTGGGCACCAACGACTGCAAGACGGTCTTTAGCGTGGGGGCTGCCGATATCGCTGACGGTGCCATGGCGCTGATTCGCACCGTCCGCGCGTTTCCCTGGACCGAAGCCGCGCCCT
>CABQMC010000198.1 GCA_902465115.1 uncultured Collinsella sp. | reverse complement strand
CCGCCCGTATATGGTGCGTGGCGGTGTTATTCGTGGCCGTCACGAGGGTTCTGGCATGGGCTTTCCCACGGCAAACCTGCAAGTTCCCGACGGCATTCAGGTGCCTGCCGACGGCGTGTATGAGGGTCTGGTGCTGGTTGATGACACCGTGTGGCCCGCTGCCGTGAACGTCGGCCTGCCGCCAACGTATGCTGACGATGCAGCATCCGCGCATCTCGAGGCTAACTTAATTGGTTATACGGGCGACCTTTACGGCGCCTCCGTTTCGCTGGCGTTTACGCGCTGGCTGCGTCCCTCGCGCGTGTTCGATTCGCTGGATGAGTTGATCGCGACCGTCGAGGGTAATATCGAGGACATTCGTCACAACTTGGGTGAGCAGGGGGTGAACATCCGTGATTAGCGATGAGGAAAAAGACCAGGTACGCGCTGCGTCTGACCTGGTTGCCATCGTGCAGGAAACGGTTGAGCTCAAGCCCCGCGGCCATGAGTTTTGGGGTTGCTGCCCCTTCCATGGCGAAAAGACTCCGTCCTTCCACATTATCCCCGCCACGCAGGTCTGGCACTGCTTTGGCTGCGGCGAAGGCGGCGATGTCTTCACCTATATTATGAAGCGCGAGAACCTGAGCTTTCCCGAGTCAATCCGTTATTTGGCCGATCGCGCGGGTATTGAGCTGCATGACACTGGAGATCGCCGCGAGCGCGGTACCAAGCGTGCTCGAATCTACGATCTGTGCGCCGAGACCGCCCAGTTCTACCACACCATGCTCATGCGCGGTAAGGACGGCCGTCCGCGCGAGTACTTTGCCAGCCGCGGCATGGGTGGCGACGTCTGCCGCCGCTACTGCCTGGGCTTTGCACCGGGACGCAACGCGCTGGTGTCGCACCTGTCCCAGGCGGGTTTTACCCCGCAGGAGATGATCGACGCCAACGTGGCTGTGAGCCGCGGGCGCGGGCAGCTTGCCGACCGCTTTTACGACCGCGTGATGTTCCCCATCTTTGACGAGCAGGGTCACAACATTGCCTTTGGCGGTCGCATTATGGGCGACGGCCAGCCTAAGTATCTCAACACCGCCGAGACGAGCGTGTTCCATAAAAAACGAAACCTCTACGGCTTTAATTGGGCCAAGGAGTTTATCGTCGCGCAGGATACCGCCATCGTGGTAGAGGGCTATACCGACTGCATCGCCTGTTGGGAAGCGGGGATTAAAAACGTTGTCGCCACGCTGGGCACCGCGCTCACGGAGCATCACGTCAAGACGCTCACTCGCTTTGCCAAGCGCATCGTGTATATGTTCGACGGCGATGCCGCCGGACAAAAGGCCGCCCGTCGCGCGATTCAGTTTATCGAGCAGGATTCCATGGACCTGCGCTGCGTGGTGCTCCCCGACGGCAACGACCCCATGGAGTTCATCACCGCACATGGTGGCGAGGCACTGCAGACGCGCATCGACGCTGCCGAGCCGCTTATGGACTTTGTCTACCGTTCGCTGCAGGAGTCGAGCGACATCACCACGCCGGGCGGTCGCGCCAAGGCGCTGGAGGACGCGCTGACGCTCATCTATCCGCTTCGTGACAGCTATATGATCGATACGTACTTTATCCAGATTGCCGATCTGCTGGGTTTGGATCTGGAGACCGTGCGCGCGAGCTCGGGCCGCGTGTTTCGCGATGTCGCCAAGCGCGAAGATGCGGAGCGCCGTCGCGAGCAAAACTATGAGCGCCAGAGGGCGCAGGCCGAACGGTCCGGCGGGACGGGCAGTCGGGCGTCGGGTTCTCGCGATGCCGGTCGCGGTGCTTGGGCATCGGGCGCGACGCCGCCGGTGTCCGCGCCGGTCGAAGAAGAGCCGTACGACTACGTCCCGCTCGATGCCTACGGTGCCGCGCCTGTAGAGGTCGTCGACGACCTGCCGCCGATCGATGTGCCTGATGGTATGGGCGCTGCGCCCGCCGGTGCCCCGACAGACGCCTCGGCCCCTATGGTTCTTACCGATCTTGAGCGTAAGTCCTTGGCAGGGGAGCGCGAGCTGTTGACGATGCTTACGAGCTACCCCGACCTGTTCCGCACGTATGCCGACCGCATCTGCTCCATCGAGTGGGTTGACCCACGTCACGAGTCCATCGCATGGGCCGTTCTGGCAACGCCGCCGGGAACCGATCCGGCAGCCTGCATGGATGCGGCGCGCTCGGTGTGTCCCGATGCGGCAACGCTTGTGAGTGCCGGGCGCATCTCGGCGACGAGCAAACACCCTACCGAGACGAACATCGTGTTTATGCTCGATACGCTCGAGCTCTACACCATCAAGCGCCGCATGCGTGCCGCACAGGCCAAGCTGCGCCAGGACCGTTCGCTCGATGATGAGGCCCGTCGCGCGCTGACCGTGCAGGCCGCGCAGGATTCGCAGCGTCAACGCGAACTGCAAAAGTCGATCGGCGGCGTGGCGGACCCGTTCCGTTTGATCGGTCTGGAGGCCGCAGGCACCGAACAGACCTAGATGTTGTGGTCAACCAGCGTATTCTCGCCTATATCCAGTCCTCTTTTTGGGTATAGACGTCAATGTGTGTGCTAAAGTATTGAGTCCTGTGGACTATGAAGGGAGAATCTGTGCCAAAAAAGACTGAGAGCACGGGTACTGGGCTGGAATCCTACGTTGCAAAGCTCATGGGCAACGGCTCAAACAGGACTTCGGTAACCGAGGACGAGATTCAGGTCGCCCTGAAGGATATCGATGTTTCTGACGAGCAGCTCACCGCGGTGTATTCCGCGCTGCGCAACAGCGGCATCCAGATTATCTCCGCGAGCGGTAACGACGACGCCCCCATGGACGTCGACGATGACGATACCGATTCTGATACCGACGATTTCGATGACGACGATGAGCACGATTCCGGCTCGCTCGACGATCACGAGCTCAAGATGGCCCGTCAGGCCGACGCCGAGATGGGTTCTTCCAAGAGCAAGAAGAAGCGCACCGTGCGCACGTCCCGTTCACGCTCCCGCGTGCGCGGCATCGATGCCTCCACGGTGATGCTGACCGGCGACCCGGTCCGTATGTACCTCAAGGAGATCGGCAAGGTCGACCTGCTGACCGCCTCCGAAGAGGTCGATCTGGCCATGAAGATCGAGGCCGGTCTTGAGGCCACCGAGAAGCTCGAGGCCGCCGATGCTGGTGAGCTCGAACTCACGCGTGCCGAGATGCGTCGTCTTACGCGCATTGAGAACGTGGGCCTCGAAGCCAAGCAGGCGCTCATCAGCGCAAACCTGCGTCTGGTCGTCTCCATTGCCAAGCGCTATGTCGGTCGCGGCATGCTGTTCTTGGACCTGATTCAGGAGGGCAACCTGGGTCTGATTCGCGCCGTCGAGAAGTTCGACTACCAGAAGGGCTTTAAGTTCTCCACCTACGCCACGTGGTGGATCCGTCAGGCCATCACGCGCGCTATCGCCGACCAGGCCCGTACCATCCGTATTCCCGTGCACATGGTCGAGACCATCAACAAGCTCGTCCGCGTGCAGCGTCAGCTTCTCCAGGACCTGGGTCGCGACCCGACCCCCGAGGAGATCGGTGCCGAGATGGACATGAGCGCCGACCGTGTCCGCGAGATCCAGAAGATCTCGCAGGAGCCCGTGTCGCTCGAGACCCCCATCGGCGAGGAAGAGGATTCTCAGCTGGGCGACTTCATCGAGGACTCCCAGGCCATCGTTCCGCCCGATGC
>CABQMC010000197.1 GCA_902465115.1 uncultured Collinsella sp. | reverse complement strand
CCCCGACGCCGCCGCCCTTCGCGAGGAGGCTGCAGCCACGGCTGAGCGCCTGGCCCGTGCCATCGATGAGCTTGAGCTTTCGAGCTGGTTTACCGGTGAGTTCGATCACGGCGATGCCATTGTGACCATCAAGCCCGGACAGGGTGGTCTGGAGGCGCAGGACTGGACCTTCATGCTCTTTAAGATGTACATGAAGTACTGCCAGCGTCGCGGCTGGAAGGTCACCATCAACGACTGTCCCGCGGCCGAGGTCATCGGCATCGACCGCGCGACCTTTACCGTCGAGGGCAAGGACGCATTTGGCATGCTGCGCGCCGAGGCCGGCGTCCACCGCTTGGTTCGCATTAGCCCCACCGACGACAAGAAGCGCCGCCAGACCACGTTTGCCGGCGTCGAGGTCATCCCCGTGCTACCCGATGATATCGACATCGAGATCAGTCCCGATGACATCCGCGTGGACGTGTACCACGCGAGCGGCCCGGGCGGTCAGGGCGTCAACACCACCGACTCCGCCGTGCGCGTGACGCATTTCCCCAGCGGCATTGTGGTCACCTGCCAAAACGAGCGCAGCCAGATTCAGAACAAGGCCGCGTGCATGCAGATCCTCAAGGCTCGCCTGTACGAGATTGAGCTCGAGAAGCGCGCCGAGGCCCTGGATGAGATCCGCGGACCCAAGACCACGATTGGTTTTGGCAACCAGATTCGCAGCTACGTGCTCTACCCGTACCAGATGGTCAAGGACCTACGCACGGGCGTGGAGACCAGCAATGTCGAGGCCGTTCTTGACGATGGCGACCTGGACCCGTTTGTTATTGGCTACCATCGCTGGGCCACTGGCAACGCCGATGCAGAAGGCTCGGAGGTCTAAAACATCGGGCAGTTTCAAGCCGATGCTAAGCCCAACGGTTGGACGGGTTTGTATCCAGAATAAACCCTGCGCAGGGGTGGTTTTTGTCCGGCGAATCGGTAGAATCGAATACAAGAAGAAGTTCAAAGCGCATCCGTTTGGGTGCGCTTTTTTGAGGGAGGCAGCATGGCATATCGTCTGGACATCAAGCGCATTCTTTCGATGAACTTCTTTCACGACCTGCCCCAGATCATGTTGGGGTGTGCTTTGGCCGCCATCGCGACCGACTTGTTTTTGATTCCCAACGGTCTTGCCGCCGGTGGCGTTACGGGCCTTGCCACCATTATCCAGGCGGTCGGCGCGGCGCGCGGCGTGTCGCTTCCCGTCGGTATCCAGACCATCGTGATGAACGCCTTGCTGCTGCTGGTCGTTATGCGCGAGGGCGGCATGTTCTACGTGGTGCAGACCGCGACGGGCTTTGTGCTGCTGGGCTTCTTTACCGATCTGTTCGCCCCGTTTGTAGCACCTCTGGCGGATGCGGACCTGATGCTCCCTGCCATGTGGGGCGGCATTATTACGGGCATCGGTTACGGCATGGTGTTGCGCGCCGGCGCCAACACCGGCGGCTCGGACACGATTGGCCAAATCATCTCGCGTAACACCTCGCTGCCGGTGGGCTCGACCGTCATGGCGATCGATGTTGCCGTATGCGCGCTATCGGCTCCGGTCTTTTCAATCGAAAACGCACTGTATGCAGGCCTTTCGATGGTCATTAGCGGCTACGTGATCGATGCCGTGGTCGATGGTGGCAACAAACGCCGTATGGTACTCATCATCTCGGACAAGTTCCCTGATATCGCTGCCGATATCATGTATGGCCTGGGTCGTGGTTGTACCAAGTTTAAGGCGACTGGCATGTATTCGGGTGCCGAGAAGCCAGTGGTTATGGTCATCGTGAGCCGTCGAGAGCTCAATACCCTCAAGACGATCGTGCGCGAGCGCGATCCTCACGCCATTGTGACGGTTGCCGACGTTACGGAAGCCTTCGGCGAGGGATTCAAGGACATTAGCGCGTAGGGTCGACCGCGTTCCATCCAAAAGACGTTCACATTGATAAACCGTTTCATCAGCGGTTCTGCCTGCTAAATTGTTCAAATAATGATAAAAACTCTGGTAAAGCCATCAGTTTCCAGCATAATGAATGACGTACGTGCATTGCGGCTGTGTTGGGATTACCTTCGGTGCCGTGCGCATTTTGTCTAATGAGGATGAAAGGAAGGCACAATGAGCGACGAAGAGCTCAAAAAGGTTGCCAACGAGGTAAGGAAGGGCATCGTCACCGGCGTGCACGCTGCCAAGTCCGGCCATCCGGGCGGTTCGCTCGGCGCTGCCGACATCATGACCTATCTGTACTTTGAGGAAATGAACGTCGACCCGGCCGATCCCCGCAAGGCCGACCGCGATCGCTTTGTGCTCTCCAAGGGCCACTGCGCTCCGGGCCTGTACGCCGTGCTCGCCGAGCGCGGGTTCTTCCCCAAGGAGGACCTCAAGACGCTGCGCCATATCGGCAGCCACCTGCAGGGTCACCCCAACATGAACGACACCCCGGGCGTCGACATGTCCACCGGTTCGCTCGGCCAGGGCATCTCCGCCGCCGTGGGCATGGCGGTTGCCGCCAAGCACTGGGGCGATACTTACCGCACGTACGCCCTGCTGGGTGATGGCGAGAGCGAGGAGGGCCAGGTCTGGGAGGCCGCCATGTTTGCCGGCAACCAGCAGCTCGACAACCTCTGCGTGATCGTCGACCACAACGGCCTTCAGATTGACGGTCCCGTCGAGGAGGTCAACGACCCCATGCCGCTCGCCGACAAGTTCCGTGCCTTTAAGTTCCACGTGGTGGAGCTTGTCGACGGCAACGATTTCGACCAGATCCGCGCCGCCTTTGCCGAGGCTCGCGCTACCAAGGGCCAGCCGACCGCCATTATCGCCGAGACCATGAAGGGCAAGGGCGTTTCCTTTATGGAGAACCAGGTGGGTTGGCACGGTAAGGCCCCCAACGATGAACAGTTTGAGCAGGCCATGGCAGAGCTCACGGCCGCCGGAGAGGAGCTCTAGGATGGCAGACGTCAAGAAAATCGCCACGCGCGTAAGCTACGGCGAGGCCCTCGTCGAGCTCGCCAACGAGCACGATGACTTTGTGGTCCTCGACGCCGACCTGGCCGCCGCCACGCAGACCGGCAAATTTAAGGCCGCTTGCCCCGACCGCTTCTTCGACGTGGGTATCGCCGAGAGCAACCTGATGGGTGTTGCCGCCGGTATCGCGACCACCGGTCGTGTTGCCTTCGCGAGCACCTTTGCCATGTTCGCTGCCGGTCGCGCCTTTGAGCAGGTCCGTAACTCCATCGGCTACCCGCACCTTAACGTTAAGATCGGTGCCACGCACGCCGGTATCTCGGTGGGCGAGGATGGCGCCACGCACCAGTGCTGCGAGGATATCGCCCTTATGCGCGTCATCCCCGGCATGACCGTTGTCGTTCCTGCCGACGATGTGGAGGCCCGCGCCGTGACGCGCGCCGCCTACGAGTGCGACGGTCCGGTGTACATGCGCTTTGCCCGTCTGGCCTCGCCGGTTATCAACGACCCCGAGACCTACAAGTTCGAGTTGGGTAAGGGCATTGTCATGCGCGAGGGCGCCGATGTGACCATCATCGCCTGCGGCCTGATGGTCGGCGAGGCTCTCGAGGCCGCCGAGCAGCTCGCTGCCGAGGGTATCGACGCCGAGGTCATCAACATGCACACCATCAAGCCCATCGATGCCGACCTGATCGTCAAGAGCGCCACCAAGACCGGCCACGTCGTGACCGTCGAGGAGCACTCTGTGATCGGTGGCCTGGGCAGCGCCG
>CABQMC010000196.1 GCA_902465115.1 uncultured Collinsella sp. | reverse complement strand
GAAACACGCGATACACGCCGCGGATAAACCGCCCGCCACAATCACCATGGCCGCTATGAACCACGGGTCTGTCCTGCCGGGGAACACCCGCTCCGGCCGCTCGCCCTTCTCGCCCATTACGGCCTCCCTCCCGACGCCCTCCCTAGCGGAGCGTGGGGCCGGAGAGTGCCTTGAACCCGTCGCCGACCATCTCGCCCCCCCCGTTCCGTGGGCCTTCTGTAGTGGTGTGTACCCCCGACTGTTCGACGGATGTCGTACGACTGAACGTTTTTCGAACTTTTTAAGATGGGTGCGGCAGGATCGAGCAGATTGTTCGCGCGAGAGGCTCCCCGCCGCCGCGCCCGGTCTCGGGTTCGATGCATCGACATCCGTCTCAGGTGGTGTCTCCGCTGCGCGTCATTGCAGGGGGCAAAGCCGAGATGCCATGGGGTGCGCCGTGGCTTTGCCCGCGGGGCGAAGATTCTAGGGGTCCGACGTGGCCCGGAGGGGAGACGGAAATGTAAGCGCTTATGATCGAGGAGCTGGCCGAGTGCCTGCCGTCGCTGTATGCGACCGAGGGAGGGGCGCTCGCCCTCGACCTCACAAACCCGGAAGGCGAGGACTACCTTGACCTCTGGTGCTCGCTTACCATCAACCTCTCGGGCGGCCCCTTCGCCTCCACGTGGCGCATTCACACTTGTGCCCGGCATCATGGACATGGGCGTCGCCAAGTCGGCCGACGGGGCGCAAGCCCCTGTTGACTCAACGTTCGACGAGATAAACCGCATGTTCTCAAAGCTCTGCTTTATCGATTACAATTCACGCCTCGCGCAAGGGCCGTTCTACTCCCCAAACCTAATCTGCCTGTCGCACGCATCGAGGCGACGGGGCGGCGCCTTCTCGCGTGAGTCAATTCCTGTTTTACTGGTGCGGATCCCAACATGCCCTTATGCATGGTGCTCTGCCGCTTTCGAAACTTCAAAACCATTCGATTTTCGAAACTGAGTGGGAATAAGTTATCGGTACGCTTTTTTATAAAATGTAAAAAAGTACCCCCATAACTGATGAAATGGACGCTGAGAAAAAGGGGTGCATCTTGCGTATATACCGACGTGAAGATCTACCTCTATCTTGCACCGCGCGGGTACGAGCTTTCTGTGGGCCGTATTGGGAAGCTCGAGTGTGACTTCATCGCTCGTAGGCGCAATGCTTACGCCTACATCCAGGTCTCTATGTCGATTGCCGACAGAGGCGTCGAGGAGCGCGAGTACAGGCCGTTCGGCCACATCAGGGATGGGTATCCGCGCTACTTGTTCACGCTTGATCCTCTATTGCAGGAGAGGGATGGCGTCAGGCACCTTAACATGGCGTCGTTTATGCAAGATGGCGGTGATCTTATTTGAGCGGCGGCCAGATTCTTTTGCTCCCTAGTGCGCAAACAGTGCGGGCATCAAATGAGGACCATTGCCTCACGTAGAATCGATAGATTGAGGACTTGTTTTGATGTTGACAAGCTTTTGGCCAGTGACTCCTATTGCCGAGTGGGAATAGCGGAAATAACAGCCTCCGGACCTTTTGGTTCGGAGGCTTTCTTTTTCGTTCTGTTCGGAAGGAGCTCCTTGCCAGAGTCCCATGGATAGCGAACGGCTTTATCGAGCGTGTGCGTTTTCGTAGGCGCCTTTGATTTCTTCCGGCAAATTGTCGGGAATCAGCGTCTCCAGCCTATCCTCGCTGCCATCTTGAATCGCTTGCTCGTAGTACCAGCATTTGAACTTCAACATGTCCAGGGCACGGTTCATCTTCGCGATCTCCGACTCCATGTGGGCCTTCCGCTCCTCGAACATGGCCTTGCGCTGGGGGTATGTTGATGGACCCTCTGCACACCATTCCATGAACAGACGGATGTCCTTGATCTCCATTCCCGCCTTCTTCAGGCATTCGATGACCCGAAGCGCCTCGAGTTCCGTATCGCCGAATCGGCGAATGCCGGACATCCGCTCCAGCCCCGGGAACAATCCCTGCTTGTCGTAATACCGCAGCGTTGAGGCGGGCAGACCGAACATTTCCGCCACCTGTCCGATTGTGTACATGGCCCCTCCGAATAAATCTCGAATTCATTCCTTGACCTAAAGTCAGGTTTAGGTATTACCTTCATTCTCGTCAATACAAATCGGTAGCGCAAGGGGTGGTCCGTAATGGGCAAAACGGTTTTCGCCGGCGGCGTGAACGGTGTGGGCGATATCGCCGGGCATCCCGCTCTGGAACAGGCGCAACGAATGGGCATGGAAATCTAGGCGGGCTACTTAACCGCGTGGAGGCAGATTCGTGTCCAGAACCATCGATAGGAGGAAATCGATCATGGCAATTAAGCAGACGGCGGGCAGAGACGCCCTGGGGGATTTTGCTCCCAAATTCGCTCAGCTCAATGACGATGTGCTGTTCGGCGAGGTGTGGAGCCGAGAAGACGGGCTTTCTCTTCGAGACCGCAGCGTGGTGACGGTGGTGGCCCTGATGGCGCAGGGTCTGACGGACTCTTCGTTCCAATATCATCTGATGTCCGCAAAGAGCAACGGGGTGACCAGGGCTGAGATAGCGGAAATCCTTACGCATGCGGCGTTTTACGCGGGATGGCCCAAGGCGTGGGCGGCCTTCCGCATGGCGAAGGAGGTCTGGGCGGACGAGGACGACGGCGCCGACGCAAAGGCCCGACACCAAAACGAGATGGCCTTTCCTATCGGTGCCCCCAACGACGCATTTGCGAAGTACTTTATCGGGCAAAGCTACCTCGCGCCACTTTCCACCGATCAGGTCGGCGTCTACAACGTGACGTTTGAGCCTGGCTGCCGCAACAACTGGCACGTCCATCGCGCCAAAAGTGGCGGCGGGCAGATCCTCGTCTGCGTGGCTGGTCGAGGGTTTTATCAGGAATGGGGCAAACCGGCACAGGAGCTGTGCCCCGGCGATGTAGTAAATATTTCCGCAGGCGTAAAGCACTGGCACGGAGCCGCGCCCGAGAGCTGGTTCTCCCATCTCGCGCTGGAGGTTCCGGGTGAGGAGGCCTCCAACGAGTGGTTGGAGCCCGTGGACGACGAGGAATACCTTACAGCGACTAACAAGGAGGCATGAAGATGGAACAGCTGAATCTAGCGCAGGAATGGGACAAGGTGTTCCTCAAAAGTGACAAGGTTGAGCACAGCAAGGCGACTTTCCACAACCGATACGGCATCACGCTGGCGGCCGACGTCTACGTGCCTAAGAGCGCGGAAGGCAAGCTGCCTGCCATCGCCGTCAGCGGTCCGTTTGGCGCGGTGAAGGAACAAACGCCCGGCCTTTATGCGCAGAAAATGGCGGAGCTGGGCTTTTTCGCGATTGCCTTCGACCCGTCCTATACCGGCGAGAGCGGCGGTGCGCCCCGCTATGTGGCATCGCCGGACATCAACACCGAGGACTTCTGCGCAGCGGTGGATTTCCTCTCTGTGCAGAATAGCGTTGACCCGGAGCGCATCGGTATCATCGGCATCTGCGGTTGGGGTGGCATGGCAATCAATGCCGCAGCCATCGACACCCGTATCAAAGCTATCGCGGCTATGACCATGTACGATATGACCCGCGTGACCGCAAACGGCTACTTTGACGCCGAGGATTCCGAGCAGGCGCGCTTCGAAAAGCGTAAAGCGCTGAACGCGCAGCGCACCGAGGACTATAAAAATGACAGCTACGCGCTGGCGGGCGGCGTGGTCGATCCGCTGCCGGAGGACGCGCCGCAGTTTGT
>CABQMC010000195.1 GCA_902465115.1 uncultured Collinsella sp. | reverse complement strand
CAAGACGCAGCCGTGACCAAACACGCCCGGCAGATCCTTGTCGCACGCTTGAATGACCAACTTTGCCGTCGTCTTGTACTCCATGTGCTCCACGTCTCCCCGCTAAAGTGTTTGCTGGGCAAACGCAAAGCCTGCGTCAAACCCTCGTGTGCTCTTCTTAAATCATGCATTGTAGCAGTCAAAGTGCGTTAAGATACTTCCCCAGTATTGGGCGCCCAAGGTTGGGCTGGGTCCTACGAGGCCTGCAGCCGACCGGTCGCATGGAAAAAGGAGAAACATGGCTACGTTCTTTCCCGGTGAGTCCCACACGTTTTCGGAGTATCTGCTGGTCCCTGGTTACTCGTCCTCGCAGTGCATCCCCAACAACGTCTCTCTTAAGACGCCGTTAACCCGCTTTAAGCGCGGTGAGAAGCCGGCAATCACCCTGAACATCCCCATGGTTTCCGCCATCATGCAGTCCGTCTCGGGCGTCGACATGGGTGTCGCGCTCGCTACCGAGGGCGGCCTGTCCTTCATCTACGGTTCCCAGAGCGCCGAGTCCGAGGCCGCCATGGTCAAGGCCGTCAAGGATCACAAGGCTGGTTTCGTTCAGTCCGATTCCACGCTGACCCCTGACATGACCATGGAGCAGGTCATCGAGCTCAAGGAGAAGACCGGTCACTCCACCATGCCGGTCACCGACGACGGCACCCCCAAGGGCAAGCTCCTGGGCATCGTCACCAGCCGTGACTATCGCCCCAGTCGCGATGACCACCAGACGAAGGTCTCCGAGTTCATGACCCCGCGTGAGCAGCTCATCGTGGGCGACAAGAACATCAGCCTCAAGGTTGCCAACGACGTCATCTGGGACAACAAGCTCAACGCCCTGCCCATCGTCGACGACTACGATCACCTCATGGGCATTGTCTTCCGCAAGGACTACGACAGCCACAAGACCAACCCCAACGAGCTGCTCGATAACGACAAGCGCTACATGGTCGGCGCCGGTATCAACACCCGCGACTATGCCGAGCGCGTGCCGCTGCTCATCGAGGCTGGTGCCGACGTTCTGTGCATCGACTCCTCCGAGGGCTTCAGCGAGTGGCAGAAGCGCACCATCGAGTGGATCCGCGCCAACTACGGCGAGGACGTCAAAGTCGGCGCCGGTAACGTCGTCGATGCCGAGGGCTTCCGCTTCCTGGCAGACTGCGGTGCCGACTTCATCAAGGTCGGTATCGGCGGCGGCTCCATCTGCATCACCCGTGAGACCAAGGGTATCGGCCGTGGCCAGGCCACCGCGCTGATCGACGTCTGCCGCGCTCGCGACGAGTATTACGAGGAGACCGGTGTCTACGTGCCCGTGTGCTCCGACGGCGGCATCGTCTACGACTACCACATGACGCTCGCCCTGGCCATGGGTGCAGACTTTATGATGCTGGGTCGTTACTTCGCCCGCTTTGACGAGAGCCCGACCGAGCGCGTCAACGTGAACGGTCAGTACATGAAGGAGTACTGGGGCGAGGGTTCTGCGCGTGCTCGCAACTGGCAGCGCTACGACCTGGGCGGCGCCGCGAAGCTTAGCTTCGTCGAGGGCGTCGACTCCTACGTTCCCTACGCCGGTTCCCTCAAGGACGGCGTGGGCGGCACGCTCTATAAGGTCAAGTCCACGATGTGCAACTGCGGTGCCCTCTCGATCCCCGAGCTCCAGGAAAAGGCACGCCTGACCCTGGTAAGCTCCACCTCCATCGTCGAAGGCGGCGCCCACGATGTTGTGGTCAAGGATTCGCAGCAGTCTGTGTCTTATCGATAGGATAAGAGCTGAACATAAAGGTTGAGTATCAACCACGTTATTTAGATAAAGCGAGATGCATGCAAGTCGCAGGCATCTCGCTTGTCGTATTTGCTATCATCATGCGAGTTAACGATGTGGCGGCACTTAATGTGCTCTTCGTGCGAGCAGGACTGTCCGCAGCAGCGAGTAAAGGTAAGAACGCCCCGCCCCAACCCAGCTAACAAAGGAGCTGATATGTGCGATTGCACAGATCATAAGGACGAGATTCCTGCCTACGACGCGCAGGCCATTGAGTCCCGGTGGATGAAGGCCTGGGAGGACTCCAACCTCTTTGCCGTCGACACCGACGACAGCAAGCCCAAGAAGTACGTGCTCGAGATGTTCCCGTATCCGTCGGGCGACCTGCACATGGGCCACGCGCGCAACTACACCATCGGCGATGCCATGGCCCGCCAGGCCCGCATGCGCGGCTACGACGTGCTGCACCCCATCGGCTTTGACGCCTTTGGCCTGCCCGCCGAGAACGCCGCCATCAAGCACAACACGCAGGCTGCCGCCTGGACGTATAAGAACATGGACCAGGCGCTCGCCACGATGAAGCGCATGGGCTTCTCCTACGATCTGGATCGCATGGTCAAGACCTGCAGCCCCGACTATTACCGCTGGGGTCAGTGGATCTTTGAGAAGCTGTGGGAAAAGGGTCTGGTCTACCGCAAAAAGAACCCGGTCAACTGGTGCCCCACCTGCAAGACCGTTCTGGCCAACGAGCAGGTCACTGAGGGCAAGTGCTGGCGCTGCGGCACCGAGCCCGAGAAGCGCGACCTCGAGCAATGGTACTTCAAGATCACCGAGTACTCTCAGGAGCTGCTCGACGACCTGGAGAAGCTCCCTGGCTGGCCCGAGCGCGTCAAGCAGATGCAGGCCAACTGGATCGGTCGCTCCGAGGGCGCCGAGGTCGACTTTACCCTGTGCGACCAGGATGGCGAGCCCATCGAGGGCGATGAGGGCAAGATCACCGTCTTTACCACACGTGCCGATACACTCTTTGGCGTGTCCTTCTTTGTCCTGGCTCCCGAGTACGCCGGCCTGCACGAGCTCGTCGAGGGCACGGAGTACGAGGATGCCGTCACCAAGATCGTCGAGGACTCCAAGCATATCTCTGCCGTCGAGCGTGCCCAGGGTACCCTCGAGAAGCACGGTGCCTTCACGGGCCGCTATGTGGTAAACCCCGTCAACGGCGAGAAGGTCCCCGTGTGGGTTGCCGATTATGTCGTTGCCGACTACGGTACCGGTGCCGTCATGGCCGTTCCCTGTGGCGACCAGCGCGACTTTGAGTTTGCCCGTAAGTACGACCTGCCGATCGTGCCGATCATCCTGGACGATGACGATCGTGCTGCCGTCGAGGCCAGCGGCGAGACCATCGATACCTTCCATGCCGAGACCGTCGACTGGGATTGCGCTCACGCTGCCGAGGGCACGCTCGTCCAGTCCGGCAAGTACACCGGCATGCGCGGCGGCAAGCACTCCGAGGGCGAGGCTGCGATCGTGGCCGACCTCGAGGCCATGGGCTGTGGTCGTCGCAAGGTCGAGTTCCGTCTGCGCGACTGGCTCATTTCCCGTCAGCGCTATTGGGGCAACCCCATCCCGGCCATCCACTGCGAGCACTGCGGCATCGTGCCCGTGCCCGAGGATCAGCTGCCGGTGACGCTGCCCGAGAACCTGGACCTGGGCGCTGGCGAAACCCTTGCCGAGTGCAAGGAGTTCTACGAGACCACCTGCCCGGTCTGCGGCCGCCCGGCCAAGCGCGAGACCGATACCATGGACACCTTTACCTGCTCCAGCTGGTATTACCTGCGCTATACCGATCCGCACAACACTGAGCTGCCCTTCTCCCGTGAGGCCGCCGACCGTTGGATGCCCGTCGATAACTACATCGGCGGCATCGAGCACGCTATTTTGCACCTGCTCTACAGCCGCTTCTT
>CABQMC010000194.1 GCA_902465115.1 uncultured Collinsella sp. | reverse complement strand
AGCAGCTGACGGGTGGTCCCGTGGGTGCCATGGTCATGCCCGATGGCTCCGTGGTGACCGGCAAGACTTCCACGCGCCTGGGCGCCGCGAGCTCGCTCATCATGAATGCACTTAAGCATGTCTCGGGCGTCGACCTTGAGCTCGAGGTCATTAGCGATGAAGCGATCGAGCCCATCAGCAAGCTCAAGACGCATTTCCTGGGCAGCAAAAACCCGCGCCTCCACACCGACGAGACGCTTATGGCGCTGTCGATCACCTCGGCCACGAGTGAGACGGCCGCTCGCGTCCTTTCGGGCCTGGAGCAGCTGCGCGGTTGCGATGCCTTCTTTAGCGTGATTATCTCGCCGACGGACGAGACGGTACTGCGCAAACTGGGTATCAACGTGTGCTGCGAGCCCAAGTTTGAGCGCCGCGGTTTCTTCCATCGCTAAGTTTGAAGCACCGCGGTAATTGCATTGCATTTTGGCCGTATCGGGTTAGCGCCCGGTACGGCTTTTTGATCAATAAAGCGCCTATTTCGGCGAAAAATAGCTGTTTACCTGCCTAGAAACAATTTGAGCGGTATACAATAACCGTAACTGTTTCATCCTTAGCGGGATGCCGCATGATGGATATTACCTGCCATCGTGAGGTGTGTCGGTCGCGCACGGCGCGTTAGATGCTCGTGCTCGGTTTGAGGAGGCTGCTATGGCGGGCAAGGGTCGTGCGAGTGTCAACGATATGAAGCGTGTCGAGGTGCTGGTGTTGATGGAGATCGACCAGCAAACCGAAGACAATGGCGGGCCGTATGGTTTCTCGCGCAAAACGCTTGCCGAGCGCGTGGGGGTTTCGCCGTATCGTGCCCGCGCCGCAATCGATCGCTTGGATTCCGAAGGCATGATTGATGTCGTCTCGCGTTATAGCGACGACGGCGGTCAGCTTGCAAATGGCATTTGCCTCACCGAACGTGGCGAGTGGTATCTTGAGGGCGTCCGTACCGGCATGCTCGTTCAAGAAATGCTTGAGGACGAGGTTGCTGATCGATAGCAGCATGTAACCCTTGCCATAGCGACGCCGCCTGGGAAACCGGGCGGCGTTTTGTTTCAAGATTGAGAAATGCAATCGCACGCGAGAAAAATTGCGAACGGTCCGCGGCGCGAGTATTACAATGAAGACCCGTAAGATGTGGATAAACAACTTCTACGGGAAGCGCAGGTAACTCAATATGACCAAGCATGTGTTCGTAACCGGTGGCGTGGTTTCGTCCCTGGGCAAGGGTATCACCGCGGCCTCGCTGGGCCGTCTGCTCAAGTCGCGTGGCTACAAAGTAACGATGCAGAAGGCCGATCCGTATCTGAACGTCGATCCCGGTACCATGAGCCCCTTCCAGCATGGTGAGGTCTTCGTTACCGAGGATGGTTACGAGTCCGACCTGGACCTGGGTCATTACGAGCGCTTTATTGATGAGAACCTGACCCGCGATTCCAACTTTACGACCGGCGCCATCTATAAGAGCTTGATCGCCCGCGAGCGTCGCGGCGACTTTTTGGGCGGTACCGTGCAGGTGATTCCTCACGTCACCAATGCCATTAAGGACAAGTTCCGCCGCATCGAGGAGCAGACCGGCTCCGATGTAGTCATCACCGAGCTGGGCGGCACGATCGGCGACATCGAGTCCCAACCGTTTGTCGAGGCCATCCGTCAGTACCGCAAGGAGGCCGGCCCCGAGAACGTCTGCTACATCCACGTGTCGCTCGTTCCCTATATCGCCGCCGCCCACGAGGTCAAGACCAAGCCCACGCAGCATTCCGTCAAGGAGCTCCGCAGCTTTGGCATCCAGCCCGATATCATCGTGCTGCGCTCCGACCACCATATCGATGACGCTATCCGCGGAAAGATCGCAAGCTTCTGCGACGTCGACACCGATTGCGTCTTTACCAACGAGGACTGCGCGAGCATTTACGATGTTCCGCAGCTGCTTGCCGAGCAGGACTTTGACCTGCGCATTTGCGAGCGCCTGGGTCTGGACCCGCGTGAGCGCGACATGAGCGAGTGGAACGAGTTCCTGCGCAAACAGAATCACGCCAACCATCACGCCGACAAGGTGAAGATTGCCGTCGTGGGTAAGTACACGCAGCTGCCCGATGCGTACCTGTCGGTTATCGAGGCCCTGCACCATGCGGGCGTCTTCTACGATCGCCATGTGGACGTCCAGCTGGTCGACGGCGAGAGCCTCGACGAGCAGAATGTCTCCGAGGTTCTGGGCGACGCCTCGGGCATCCTGGTCCCCGGCGGCTTTGGCAAGCGCGCCCTGGAGGGCAAGATCCTCGCGGCCGAGTTTGCCCGTGAGCACAAGATTCCGTATCTGGGCATTTGCCTGGGTATGCAGGTGGCCGTGTGCGAGTTCGCCCGCAACGTCGTCGGCCTTGCCGGCGCCAGCTCCTCCGAGTTCGATCCGGACGGCCCGTTTAGCGTCATCGATCTGATGAGCTCGCAGGAGGACGTGACCGAGAAGGGCGGCACCATGCGCCTGGGCGCCTATCCGTGCAAGCTCGCCGCCGATACCCTTGCTCGCGAGGCATATGGCGAGGAGCTCGTCTACGAGCGTCACCGTCATCGCTTTGAGTTCAACAACGCCTTCCGTGACCAGCTCGAGGACGCCGGCTTGGTTATCTCGGGTCTGTCGCCCGACGAGCGCCTGGTCGAGATGGTCGAGCTGCCGCGCGACGTGCATCCGTGGTATGTGGCAACCCAGGCTCATCCCGAGTTCAAGAGCCGCCCGACCAACCCGCAGCCGCTGTTCCGCGAGTTCGTGCGCGCTTCGATCGGCCAGCACGAGGGTGTCGACCGTCTGCAGGTGACGCCCATGAACCTCGCTACGGACTAAGGGTGCCGGCGAATAAGGAACATACCGAAGCTACTCCCTCGTCGCTCGCCGTGGCGGCGGGGGAGTATCTCGATTACCTCGCGGTCGAGCGGGGTTTGGCGCGCAACACGATTGCGGCCTATCGTCGTGACCTGACGACGTACTGCGCCTATCTGGAGCGGGCGGGTATTGTGTCTTTTGAAGAGGTGACCCGTCAGGTCGTGGAGGGCTTTGTCGCCGACCGTCGCGATGGGGGCTATTCCGATGCCTCGGTGGAGCGTGCGCTTGCGGCCGTGAAGGGCCTACATGCCTTTTTGGTGCGCGATGGGGCTGTGGCCCAAAATCCAACGGCGGCGTTGCGCCTGCCTAAAAAGGCTGAGCGTTTGCCGGAGTATCTATCGGTGGAGGATGTCTCGGCGCTGCTCGATCAAGACTTCCCCGAGGGCGAGATGGGCTTGCGCGACCATGCCATCTTGGAAGTGCTCTACGGATGCGGTTTGCGTGTGAGCGAGTTGGTGGGGCTCGATGTGGGCGATATCCATATCGACGATGGCTTTGTGCTCGTTCGTGGTAAGGGCTCGAAGGAACGCCTGTCCCCGCTGGTAGGAAGCGCGGCGCGAGCTCTGACGCTTTATGTAACTGAGGGGCGTTCTCGCTTGGCGGCCCATGCCCGCGGAACCGAGACCTCGGCGGTCTTTTTAAATAAGAACGGCCGCCGTCTGTCGCGCCAGGGCATCCATGCCATCTGTGAGCGCTACGGGCGCCAGGTGGGACTGGTGGGGCTCCATCCCCATACCTTGCGCCACTCCTTTGCCACCCACATGCTCGCGGGCGGTGCCGACCTGCGTGTGCTGCAGGAGATTTTGGGCCATGCCGATATTTCGACCACGCAGGTCTACACGCATGTCGACCGAACG
>CABQMC010000193.1 GCA_902465115.1 uncultured Collinsella sp. | reverse complement strand
CATCACGCCCGCCTCGGCGATCTGCCCCAAAAGCTCAGTCGCACGATCGTCGCCCGGCGCATAGGCGAGCAAGCCATCAATCTTCTCGCCCACCTGCAGACGCTCGTCGATTTGCTCGAGTGCATCAGCGTAGCCGCCCACGCCAAATTCAACGCGCTCAACCGTAATGCCCCGGTCGATGACCTCCTGTTCAAAGCGATTGCAGCCTTCCCACAGGTAACGGAAAAAGTACGCTCCCTCGCGCGATGCGCGGGGCAGGCAAAACACCAGATTGATATCCTTGCGGCGCAGGCTTGAGGCACTTGTGTTGCGGTGATAGCCCATGGCCTCGGCCTTAGCGTTCACCTTGGCGCGCACGGATTCGCTCACGCCGGCCTTTCCCGTCAGAGCCTTGTGCACGGTATTGATGGAAACGCCAAGCTCGGCGGCTATGTCCTTCATGGTTACGCGAGCGCTCATGCGGTTACTCCGTTATAGATAAGTTGCCAATTAATAGTCCAGTTAACGATACCCCAAAAATACTCTTCGACTCGCCGTGCTCTCCCTCAAATGCACAAAGCGCCCCGCGAACGGATGCCCGCGGAGCGCTTGGATGTCCGGACCTTATTTGATACCGCGACCCAAGTCTTCGGCGATTTTGTCTACGCCCTTAAGTGCAGCGCACGTCTTTTTGTTGGAGCAATGCCCCGTGCAAACGCCACCCTGAGCGCAGTCGGCGCAGGTGCCCTTGCGGTAGATGCGCACGCACACGGCGACAAACGCAACGCCGATAACAGCCAGTACAACAATATCGATAGGTGCCATAGCAAGCCTCCTTTAGTTAACCATCACTTACTTTACCCCATTCTCCACCTACCAAAAAGGGACAGGTTAATTTTGGTCGGTTTTATCTGCGGAAACGCCACATCTCTCCCATCAAAAAAGCCCGAGTGTCGCTGGGACACCCGGGCTCGTGAAAAGGGGCTAATCCTTATTCGGAATTAAGCGGAAACTGCGGCGGAAGCAGTGTTGGTCTCGTCCTCGTCGGTCCAAGCGTGCTTGGGCATGGGACGGAAGATCTGGAAGAGCATCGCGACCAGCAGCACGATAGCCACAACCGTCCAGATACCAAACTGCCCAAGAACAAGCAGGTTGTAGAACTGGTTGATGAACAGGCCGATAACCCAAGCGAAGGCGCACTCGTAACCGATGGCAATCGCAGTCCATTTGCCCGAGTCCATCTGGTTGCGGATAGTGCCCATGGCGGCAAAGCACGGAGCGCACAGCAGGTTGAAGGCACCGAAGGCCACGCAAGCGCCCATGGTGGGGAACATGCCGGCAAACGCGGACCACAGGCTCGGGTCGGTCTCGGCGGCGTCGGCCACGGACAGCAGCGAGCCGGCGGTGGCGACGACGTTCTCCTTAGCAACAAGGCCGGAGACAGTCAGTGCAGTAGCCTGCCAGGTGCTAAAGCCGAGCGGGGCGAAGATCCAGGCGACCAGGTTGCCCAGCATGGCGAGCACGGAGTAGTCCATGAACTCCTCGGGGATGCCGTCCATCGCAGGCAGGAAGCCAAAGGAACCGTTGTAGCTACCAAAGTTGGAGAGGAACCAAACGACGACGGTGGAGGCGAAGATGACCGTGCCGGCCTTCTTGATAAAGGCCCAGCAGCGCTCCCACACGTGCAGCGCCCAAGAGCGGATCGCCGGGAAGTGGTAAGCAGGAAGCTCCATAACAAACGGCGTCGGGCGACCGGCGAAGAGCTTGGTCTTCTTGAGCATGAGGCCCGAGGCGATGACGGCAAAGACGCCCAGGAAGTAGAAGAGCGGGCTGATCCACGCGGCGGTGGTGGAAGAATCGCCGATGATGGAACCCATGAGCAGGGCGATGATCGGCAGCTTGGCGCCACAGGGAATGAACGTGGTGGTCATGACCGTCATGCGGCGGTCCTTCTCGTTCTCGATGGTCTTGGTAGCCATGACGCCGGGGACGCCGCAGCCCGAAGACACGAGCATGGGGATGAAGGACTTACCGGACAGGCCAAAGCGGCGGAACACGCGGTCCATGATGAAGGCGACGCGGGCCATATAGCCGCAGTCCTCCAGGAAAGACAGCATCACAAAGAGCAGGAACATCTGCGGCACAAAGCCGAAGATGGCACCCAAACCGCCGACGATGCCGTCGCAGACCAGCGAATCGACCAGGCCACCGTCCTCGGTGCCGCCCGCCACAAGGGCGTCATGCACCACGGTGGTGATACCCGGGACATAGGGGCCGTACTGCGCCGGGTCGACCGAGTCGGCGTTGTCGCCCGCAGCCTCGACGGCTGCATCGTAGGCGTCGCGGCCCTGACCGAGCACGTACCAACCGTCGGTGCCAAAGAGCTGGTCGTTGGTGAAGTCGGTCACCGTGCCGCCCAGGGTGGAAACGGCGATGTAGTACACGCAGAACATGATGACCACAAAGATCGGCAGGCCCAGGATACGGTTGGTAACCACGCGGTCGATCTTCTCGGAGGTGCTCATCTTGGCCGGAGCCTTAGTGAGGCACTCATCGATGATATGCGCGATGACGCCATAGCGCTCACCGGTGATAATGGACTCGGCATCGTCGTCGCAGTCCTGCTCGCACTGGGCGACCAGCTCCTCCACGCGAGCGGCCTTCTCCTTGGTGAGGTTGATGAGTTTGCAGGCGTCTGCATCACGCTCGAACAGCTTGACGGCGTAATAGCGGCGCTTGTTGGCGGGAACGCTCGCCGGAAGGTTGTTCTCGATGTGGTCCAGAACGTCCTCAATAGAAGAATCAAACTTGTGCTCCGGCACCTGGCCCTTGGAAGCAGCGGACTTCTTGACCTGCTCGAACAGCTCCTTGATACCCTTGTTCTTAAGAGCCGAGATCATCATGACCGGACAGCCGAGCTTCTTGGACAGCTTGTCGGTGTCGATCTTGTCACCGTTCTTCTCGACCAAGTCGGCCATGTTGAGGGCGACGACCACGGGCAGGCCGGTCTCGATAACCTGAAGCGCCAGGTACAGGTTGCGCTCGAGGTTGGTGGCGTCGACCACCTGGACGACAACATCGGGCTCGCCACTCATGAGGTAGTCGCGCGAGCACTGCTCCTCGGGGCTGTAGGGGGAAAGCGAGTAGATGCCGGGAAGGTCCGTGATGGTAACGTTCTTGTCGCTTAGGAGCTTGGCTTCCTTTTTCTCAACCGTGACGCCGGGCCAGTTGCCAACGTAGCCGTTGGCGCCGGTGATCAGGTTGAAAAGCGTGGTCTTGCCGCAGTTGGGGTTACCCGCCAGCGCGACATGGATCTGAGAATCCGCCATTCAATCCTTCTTCCTTGAGTGCCTGCGCTGCTTTCTCCGCGCAGGCTGGATAATGTGCTTTCAAGTTGCTGTATTAAGTTAGAAAATCCTAACTTTATCTGCAGAAATATGCGCCGCAATTCCTTACTGAACCTCGACGACGGCGGCCTCCTCCTTGCGGATGGAAAGCTCGTAGCCGCGCACGTTGATCTCAACCGGATCACCGAGCGGTGCAACCTTCACGACCTTGAACGAAGTGCCCTTGATGAGCCCCAGGTCCATAAGGTGGCGGCGAAGCGCACCCTCGCCGTGAAGCTTGACGATGGTAGAACTCTCGCCCACCTTAACGTCACCCAACGTCTTCATCCTCTTGTCCCCCTTTCGGTTTTTGTGAAATGCTGTGGACTAACCGACGGTCATGATGTGCATGGCAACCTTGGAATCGATGCCAAAGCGTGCGCCCAGCACCGTGACGATGATATTGGCGCCGCTCGAGCTCACCACGTGGATTTCGCTTCCCTCGACAAAGCCGAG
>CABQMC010000192.1 GCA_902465115.1 uncultured Collinsella sp. | reverse complement strand
GCATGATCTCGATCTTCTCGGTTTCCTTCATTTGTCTCTCCTTTCTGGGGTTGTTTCCACATCCCCCATGCCAACGGGCATCAAAACCCGCTTACATTCCGTAACACTCGGCCGCTTTGGCCTTAAGCGCATTGACTGATTCTTCGTAGCCCTCTGCCTTGACCTCCATTTGCTTGGAGACGGCATCAAGATACGGGTGCACGTCCCATGACTTCAGACGCTCGGCGATTATGGCCGCAATCGTCTGGAAGAACACAAGATTGGGAATTGCGCTGAGCAGCGGAGCCACCTGAGGCACCGCAACCTCGTGAGCCCTACCCTTGGGATGGACCGTGAGCAGCACCGTTTTTGTCGTAACGTTCGATAGCGCATCAGCGATATTCGCAAGACGCTCCGACCCCTGCGGATCGTCGACGATAAACACCAGATAGCCCGGAACGATCTGCATCTCGGGACCGTGGACGAACTCCTCGCCTTCGTGATGCATGGCAGGAATCTTGATGGTCTCGCTCAGCTTGAGGGCCGCCTCTTCGGCAACGCCATAGTTGGGGCCGTTGCCGACGACCATGGCGGGCGTGTGCTCAGAAAGCTCGAGCATGTGGTCTTGGACATATGCCTCGGCGGTCTTGCACATTACGGCATTGGCCTGGATGGCCTCGCGCAGGTCGTCAAGACGCTGGGCAACGCCCTTGGCGTCAATCGTTCCGCGCGCCTGACCGCCGTAAATACCAAAGAGCACCAGGTACTCAACGAGCACCTCGACGCCCAGAGTCACAAAGTCCACCGACTCGACGCCCACACCGTAGTCAAGAACGATGTCAGTGTGCTCCTTGATGGGCGCCTCGACGTTTGCCGTGAGCGCAACTGCAGCCATATCGTGTGCGCGCATGTAATCGAGCGCCGCAATCGTATTGGTCGAATAGCCACTCTGCGAAACGGCAATGTTGAGCGCATGCTGCGGATAGGTGTGTTCAAAATCGACGAAGGCCTCGGGCGTCACAACGGACACCTGCATCTGCAGCGCATCTTGCAGGTAATCGCGGGCGCAATCGGCGGCATGGCGCGACGAACCCGAAGCAACGATGCGCAGTGCGTTAAAAGAACCGGACTGGAAAATATCAACGAGCTGCGCTACCAGCTCAGACGAACGCTCGAGGTTCTCCCCCATACGCACATGGGCAAGCTGAACGTAATCGAGCATCTTCATCGTCTCACCTCGTTACAAATCATTAGTATTTGATACCAATCACAGTTACAGGTTACGGCTTTTTGATACCTCTCTGTCGATTAATTTATCCCCTTCGGCGAACGGTCGATTTTGGGCCCTGTAAGGTTGTATATACAGCTGACCCAACGATCAAAATTCCGTCAGCTTTTCAGCCCGTTATGCAAAAAAACCAGCTAGTACGTATAGGTATATCCACCCGCATCACCGCGGTTAAACGACTTGACGTACTCGATCGCCTGGCCGCTCGCATCGAAGCTCACGCACTCAAGCGTCAAGGCAAGATCGCCCTGCTCCAGTCCAAGCAGGCCGGCATCTCGCGCGCCCAGCGCTTCGATATCGAGCTTTTCCTGTGCCATGACCGGCTTTCGGCCCAACATCTCATATGTCTCGTACAAACTGAAGACCGACACGTCAATATCTTCGATTGTGGGAAACAGCAGGCACGGGATGAACGCCGTCTCAATCGATACGGGGTCGCCGTTGACGCAGTTCAAACGCCGAATCGAATACAGCAAATCGTCCTCGGCAATGCCAAACAGGTTGGCATAATATGGGCCCGCATAACGCTTGGAACGCGCGAGGATACGGACGGACGGCTCGCCACCCGAAGCACGAACCGATTCACGGAAACCGCCCGTGCGTTCAAAAAAAGCAGGTACTTTCTGCGCCACAAAGGCACCTTTTCCCCGAACACGGCGAATCTGCCCGCGCCGAACCAGCTCATCGACAGCGCTTCGGATGGTCAAGCGTGTCGTACCAAATTCCTCGGCGAGGTCTTTTTCGGACGGAATCATGGAACCCGTGGGATATATACCGCGCTCGATACGCTCCTCGATGCGGCGTCGAATGCGCATATAGACCGGGGTGGCATCTACTGTTTCAGCCATTGTTCACCTGCCACGCTCCTCATGCCGTTCTCTTCGCCGTTATCGGCAAAGCGGAACTTTGTGGGCAAAATCACCGATTTGCAATGCTCCACAAAACGCATGTCCTTATCCAATTCGATCGTGCTCTCATAGAACACCGGCGTTCCCTCTTCTTGCTGGAGCAGCTCGGCCTCTTCGGCGTTCAAACGCGAGATGGAGATATGCTCACGTCCATGCTCAACACGCACGCCACCTTCTTTGAGCAAGACATCGTAAAGGCTCTCGCACTCAAAATCGTGCTCGATAAGCGATGGGCACAGGGACAGGTTAACGTGAGCCGTCTCGATTGACGCCGGCTCGCCCTCAATAAGTCGAACGCGCTGCATGCGAAGCAAAGGAGCGCCTACAGACACCCCAAGCTTGTCGGCAAGTGCCTCATCCGCCTCGATGGTCCCGGTAGAAACCAGACGAGAAGAGGGGTGCAGGCCGGCAGTCCGCACAGCATCGGAAAAGTTATACGTTTCCTGGAAGATGTTCAGCGGCTTGGGAGGACACACATACGTACCCGATCCGCGTCGGCTCTCGAGCGTTCCACACGAGATGAGCCGCGTGATACCGGCGCGCAACGCCGTACGCGAAACGCCAATCTCTTCGCACAGCACGCGCTCGGCCGGTAGGCGATCACCGCCGGCAAGCTGATGGTGCTGGATATACCAAAGAATTCCCTCAACAGCACGATCTTTGGGGGGAATTGCATAAGATTCGCCTGCCATTGCACAGACTCCTCATTCAGAAACGTATGCCGCCAAAATTAGGCCAGCCCTCCCATGGCATCAAATTCGGCCTTGATCTTCTCGGCGACATTCCGATACGACTTATATAGACTTGAATCGCGTTTAACTTCGTCGGTCATAACGGGAATCTCTAATTTGGAAACCTCGTCTTTTCCCGTCTGAACCGCCACAACAACGCCCATACCAAGACACATATTACGCTTGGCAGCATTTATTTTCGCCGCCTTGGCGGGATTTACCAGGATACGCTGGGCAAATTCCTGTTTTGAGGCCACTTCCTCGGCCTCCGGATCGCCCGCCTCGGCTACTTCGCACTGCAACACGTCCGCATAGTCAAAAATCTTCGGCTCGCCGCCGCGCTGATGCACGGCCCACTTGCGACGCGTGGCATCCTGGTAGATAGCCGGCAAAAACGTAAACCGCGGCGGGTCCAAAATCGTATCCGTGATGGTAAACACATCGAGATCAAAGGCATCCTGCGGGTTTTTCTTCTTGAACAGCCCCATATCAGCCTCCCGTACTAGCATTAAACAACTCAAGCCGAATATAGCACCAATTTCAAGCTCATCCTTTAGTAGATCGGTGCGCGGCGTCTATGGCTCGCCCAGCGGAAGAGTTTACGGACGAGGGCCGGGGTGCCTGCTTTGTTTTGAGAGGTGGGCTTCGCGAACTTCTCAAAACAAAGCAGGTACCCCGGCCCCGCCGGCAAATAGCGGACGCTCCGCATGCAATCTATGCAAACAAACAAGTGCGCTTAACTATATTCGGTAAGGTCAAGCACACTGCCCTTCACGATAAGCGCCGGCTCCAGAACGACCTCTTCGGCACGTCTACCGCCCCTACCGGCAAGACGCTTGGACATGCAGCCAAAAGCATGCTCCGCGAGGACACCGGGGTCCTGCTCAATCGCGGTCAGCGCCGGCTCAAAGAGAACGTCGGC
>CABQMC010000191.1 GCA_902465115.1 uncultured Collinsella sp. | reverse complement strand
GCTGTGCGCTTATGCCACGGGGCAGACCGCAAAGACGCGGGCGGGGTATCCGACGCCATCGCTGACCTTGGGGAAGGTGCAGAAGATGGCGTCGCCTGTGGCGGGAAGCTCGTCCAGATAGTCCATGACCTCGATCTGATAGCGGTCGACCGAGAGGATGTATTGCTCGCCGGGGTAGGGGTAGGCGTCCTCGCGCGTGGTCATGCCCGGCTCCTTTCATCGGGCTTTTTGCTGATGTTAAAGCGGTGCCGTGACGGCTCGATTTCTGCTGCGTTACGATACGTTCTCGATTGCGATTCCACGATGTTTCGGCTGCGTGACCATTGTGTTTCGCCTTGCCGGGGCGCTGATGGCGAAGGGAGGGGCCGTGCAATACCGTGTTGACCCCAAAAGTGGTAACCGAATATCCGCTCTGGGTCTGGGCTGCATGAGGTTTCCCGGTGCGCCGGGACACCCCGATGCGAAGACGGCCGATGCCATCATCTCCCGTGCGGTGGAGCAGGGGATTAATTATCTGGACACGGCCTATCTCTATCCCGGCAACGAGGCTTGCGTGGGCGCTTCGCTTGAACGCCTGGGCTTGCGCGACCAGGTTTTGCTCGCAACCAAGCTGCCGCATGCTTCGTGCAAATGCGCGGAGGATTTCGATCGGTTTTTCGACGAGCAGCTGCGCCGCCTGCAGACCGACCGTATCGACTATTACCTTATGCACAACATCACCTCGCCTGCGCAGTGGGAGCGCGTGGTGGCGCTGGGCATCGAGGACTGGATCGCGCAGCAAAAGGCTGCAGGGCGTATTCGTCAGATAGGCTTTTCGTACCACGGCAGCGCGGCGGACTTCCTTACGATGCTCGATGCGTATGAGTGGGACTTTTGCCAGATACAGTACAACTATGCCGGCGAGCGTTACCAAGCGGGAACGGCAGGACTCATGGCGGCTGCGGAGCGCGGGCTCGCGGTGTTTGTGATGGAACCGCTTTTGGGTGGACGCCTGGCGGGCAAGCTGCCTCCGCGGGCCCGCGCCGTGCTCGATGACGTACGCGATCCGTACCTGAAGACGCCGGCTGCTTGGGGCCTTTCGTGGGTGTGGAACCATCCTCAAGTCACGATGCTGCTTTCGGGCATGACCGATACAGCGCAGGTGGACGAGAACGCGGCATTGGCGGATTGCGCACTGCCGAATTCGATGACGACAGAGCAGCTCGATACCATCGCGCGTGTGCTGGGAGAGTTTGAAAAATCGAATCGCGTGCCCTGCACGGGATGCGGCTATTGCATGCCGTGTCCTAAAGGCATCAATATCCCTGGGTGTTTTGCTGCCTACAACGCAAGCTATGCGCACAGCTGGTTTACGGGGCTGTCTCAATACTTTACGGCGAGCGCGGTGCGGACGAACGAGCCCAAGCTGGTGAGCAATTGCGTCAAGTGCGGCAAATGCGCGCGGCATTGCCCGCAGCACATCGATATCCCCGGGCGCTTGGACGACGTACGCCGCCGTTTTCAGCCTGGCCCCGTGACGGCGGTGCTTAAGGCCTTCGGCAAAACGCGCTCCTCATGACCCTTTTATAACTTGCGGTGGAATAGTTCCTGTTTGCGGCAGAATAGGGGCCAAGCAGGAACTATTCCACCGCAACTGAAGGGGGCTGTCGTGGGCCATCGGGATTCATGTGATGATTTACGTGGGGTTCGTTGGGGCGTTTTGGGCGCTGGGCGCATTTCGCATCGATTTGCATCGTCGCTCAAGGAGGTGGACGGGGCACGGCTTGTGGCTGCCGCAGGTCGCACTCCTTCGCATGTTGAGGAGTTTTGCGGGGCGTTTTCGATTGATGCCGCGCACAGTTATGCCACCGCTGACGATAGCGGCGATGCGGCTTATGATGCGCTGATTGCCGACCCCGATGTCGACGCAATTTACTTGGCTCTTCCACATGGCATGCATGCGCATTGGGTCTGTCGGGCACTGCGCGCGGGAAAGGCCGTGCTGTGCGAAAAGCCGGCCGTTTTGAATGAAGAAGAGGCCCATGCGATCGCCTCCGTTTCCCGTGAGTGCGGTGTGCCGTTTATGGAGGCGATGAAAAATCGGTTTTGCCCGATGCGCACTCGCGTGAAGGACTTGCTTGCGTCGGGCGAGCTCGGCCGTATCGTCTCGATTGAAAGCGTGCAAAAACTCGATTATGGTGAGCCCCCTTCGAGTTATCTGCTCGACCCGTTGCAGGGTGGTTGTCTATATGACATGGGCTGCTATGCGGTCGGGTGGTTTGAGGATCTACTTGCGGGTGCGTGCGATGTTTCGTCTCGTGAAGTTCGCTGGCGTGACGTATCGGGCGGCCGCGTGGATTGGGCCGACGAGATCTGTATGAGCGTCGGCGGCATACCCATTCATATGGTGTGCGACGGCAAAGCAGCATATGAAAGCCGTTTGACGATTGCCTGCGAGCGGGGTTCGTTGGAAATCGAGCGCCTCCATCGCCCCGAGCTCGCCCATGTGAAGTACTCCGATGGACGAATGCTCGAAATAAATGCTCCGTTTGGGGTCGATGATTTCTACGGCGAAATCCAGCATGCGACCCAGCTCATCCGGGCGGGGAAACTCGAGAGTCCCGTCATGCCCCTTGCCGCCACACAGCGCTGCGCGCGTATTATCGATGCAATCCGTCTGGCCCTCTAGGACTTGGCGCTGACGCGTAGAGGATCATGACGCTGGCGCCCGTAGCCATAGTGCTTGGTGGCCTGCATCTCTGATGCCCCTTTTATAACTTGCGGTGGAATAGTTCCTGTTTGCGGCAGAATAAGGCATCGGCAGGAACTATTTCACCGCAACTGATGAGGGGGAGCTGGGGATGCTGACGATCGGGTGTCACCTATCCACGACGAAGGGCTATCGGGCAATGGGGGAGACGGCGCTGTCCATTGGCGCCAATACTTTTGCATTCTTTACGCGCAACCCGCGCGGCGGCAAGGCGAAAGACCTTGACATGGATGATGTGGCGGCCCTGCGCGAGCTTATGGAGCAAAACGACTTTGGCCCGCTCGTGGCTCATGCCCCGTATACCTATAACCCCTGCTCGGCCAAAGAGCGGGCGCGCGAGTTTGCCCTGGAGGCCATGGCAGAGGACCTGCGGCGCATGGAGGCGCTGCCCGGCAACTACTACAACTTCCATCCCGGTGCGCATGTGGGGCAGGGCTCCGACGCCGGCATTCAGATGATCGTCGACACCCTGTGCCAGGTGATGTTTGAGGGTCAGCAGACGACGGTGCTGCTCGAGACCATGGCCGGCAAGGGCACCGAGGTGGGCCGCAGCTTTGAGGAGCTGGCGCTCATCATCGAGGGCGTTGCCGACAAGCGCCCCGGGCTGTCGGCCAAGTTGGGCGTTTGCCTGGACACCTGCCATGTGAATGACGCCGGCTATGACATCGTCCACGATCTTGACGGTGTGCTTGACGAGTTCAATCGTGTGGTGGGTATCGAACGCCTGCACGCCGTGCATATCAATGACTCCAAGAATCCCTGCGGCGCCCATAAGGACCGCCACGAATGCATCGGTAAGGGCTACCTGGGTAGCGAAGAGTTTGGCGGCGGTATGCAGGTTATGCAGAATATTGTATCGAATGACCGCTTGCGCGCATTGCCATTCATTTTGGAGACACCGAACGAACTTGCAGGTTATGCGGCTGAAATCAAATTGTTAAGGTCATTGCAGCAGTGATGACTGTCATAAAGTGGAGTGCTCCATTCACGTTATGGGTTTGTTTCAATCAGTTTTCTAATTGCAGATTCTTCCAAGCGGGTGCATAATAACCCTCAGTTTTTGCAGACCTCTGAATCACGTGGGGTCTTTGG
>CABQMC010000190.1 GCA_902465115.1 uncultured Collinsella sp. | reverse complement strand
CCTGAACGGTGACGAGTCCCTCGCCAAGCGACACATCAGCCGGTGCAGCATCGAGTACGCGAACGGTCTTGCCGGCAATAACACAACGAGCAGGCGCGGTATCGGATGAGGCCAGCACATGACGCACGCAATCAAGCGCCGCCATCTGCGGATCCAGGCGCATCTCCTGTTTGGAAATCTTGGCAGCATGGGTCACAAGCGACTCATCCTGCTCAGTCCAAACAGCCGAGCAATCGGCAAGCGACGGAAGCGTATCAGCAAGCAGTTTGCCGCCAAGCTCGCCAAGCTCCATCGTGAGCGCCTCGGCATGCTTACCGGCAACAGGCGTGGAAGCCTGAGCACAATAAGCACCAGTATCCACGCCATGTCCAATGCGCATAATGGAAACGCCAGCAACCTCATCACCAGCAAGAATGGCGCGCTGAATAGGAGCAGCCCCACGCCAACGAGGCAGCAAGGACGCATGAACATTCACGATGCCAAGCGGCGCCATATTCAGCACGTCATCAGGTAAAATGCAGCCATAAGCAGCCACGCAGAAAATATCGGCATCTGCAGCTTGGAGCGCCTCAACAACCTCAGGCGTCATACGATTAGCCTCAATAACCGGCAACCCCAGCTCAAGCGCCTTGGCCTTAACAGGAGAAGGCTCGAGCTTCTTGCCACGCCCGCGAACAGCATCAGGACGAGTAACAACAAGCGCAATCTCATTCCCAGCCTCAACAAGCGAAGTCAACGAAGGCACCGCAAAATCAGGCGTACCCATAAACACAATACGCATAAAGATCGTCTCCTCTCAACCAAAGCCGAGACGGCTACAAAGAACAGCGGAAAGCCAAGTACCAAGCCTAACCGCAAGAACAATTCAACAAGAACAAATATACCCAAAACCAAAGAAAGAGCCGCATAAAAGCAGCCCTCTCTCAACAAAGACTATCAGCGAAGACGCCCCTCCCTGGCCCGACGGCACCCGGGCGAACCGAGCCAGAACAACGCAGTCCCCGGTGCTGAGCGCCCACATATCGTCCCGCGCGCAGTTTCGCAGCAAAGCGAGAATGTTTGAGCACGGGATGATATGTGGGCGCTCAGCACCGGGGACGGTGGGACCTACTCCGTCTCGCCCGGTCGAGCGCCGCGGGCCAGGGCGTCCTGGTACTCCTTGACGGCCTTGATCCTCTGCATGGGCTTCAGTCGCTCGAACATGGTGTTGCCGTGCAAGTGATCGATCTCGTGCTGCAGGCACACGCAGAACAGGTCGCCCGTGGCCTCATAGCGAATCAGGTTGGCGTCCAAGTCGTACGCCTCGACGACGACATGGTCGGGACGCTCAATCTCGCAGCTAATGCCGGGGATGGACAGGCAGCCCTCGCTAAACGGCACCAGATGGTCGCTCTGCTCGACAATGACGGGGTTAATGAGCACGTACGGATCGTAGTCGCTCTTGTCACTGTAATCGCAATCGATGGTGACGAGCTGGATGAGCTCGCCGATCTGCGGGGCAGCTAGGCCGCAACCGCCGTTCTCGAACATCATCTTCTTCATCTTCTCGGCAAGCGCCTCGATCGCCGGGGTGATCTCCTCGATGACGGCGCACTCCTGGCGCAGACGAGGGTCGGGCGACAGTACGATTCCGTTGGCTTCCATGGCCATCCTTTCGAGTTGCTACATCAAATCATAGGCGTCGACGTCAACGCTCACGCTCACGCCGCGCACGGAGCCCACCTCTTTGAGGCAGGCGTCGATATCATCAGAGACATGGTACCCCACGGGCGACTTCACAAGCAGATGGAAGCGGTAACGGTCCTTGGCTCTCTCGATTACACACGAAGCCGGGCCCAGCACCTGCGGCACGGCACTCCCCGCCCGCAAAAAGTCGGGCGCGGCGGCATGCCAACGACGCTTAAGAAGCTTTGCAATACGCCCGATGTAGTCTTGCGCGTCGTCTCGGTTCGCCGACCACGCCAAAATGTTGACCAGGCGAACAAACGGCGGGTACAGCGCGTCGCGGCGCTGGTCCAGGTCGTAGTCGGTAAAGATCGAACGGTCGTGCTCAGCGACGGCGCGAATGACCGGATCCTCAGGCAGGTAGGTCTGGATGATCACCTCACCGGGACGATCGCCGCGACCGGCACGGCCCGCCACCTGTTCCAGCAGGTCGTAGGCGCGCTCCCCTGCGCGGAAGTCCGGCAGCTTGAGGGCAAAGTCGGCATTGACCACGCCCACAAGCGTGACCTCGGGAAAATCGAGGCCCTTGGCGATCATCTGCGTGCCCAGCAGCACCGCACAATCGGCGGCATCGAACTGCTCGAGCAGTTTTTTGTGCGCATCCTTGCCGCGCGTGGAATCGGCATCCATGCGAATGATGGCGACATCCTCGGGCAGCATCTGGTGCAGTGCGTCCTCGATCTGCTGCGTGCCCAGACCCATTTTTGCCAGGTAGCGACTGCCACATTTGGGGCAACGGCTCGTAGGCGCGGGATACGGCTGCACGCGCCAGGACGAACCGCAAGTGTGGCACTGCAGTGTATGCGTGCGCTCGTGATATGTAAGCGCGGTGGAGCAGTGGTTGCAGGTGGGGACGCAGCCGCACTCGCGGCACATCAGGAATGGCGCAAAACCACGGCGGTTATGCAACAGCACGGCCTTCTCGCGGCGCTCGACCACGCGTTCCAGGCCTTCCATCAGCGGTTTTGAGAACATGGAACGGCTACCGTGCGAGAACTCGCGACGCAGGTCGGCAATGCGGACAGTCGGCAGCACGGCGTGTCCCGGGCGCTCGGGCATCTCAACGCGCGTCCAGGTGACGCCGCCGTACGTGCCGCGGTGGCAGCGGTCGAGCGCTTCGGCAGAAGGCGTGGCCGAGCCCAGCACGAGTGGACAGCGATAGCGACGCGCCATCTCGGCCGCCACTTCGCGCGCGTGGTAGCGCGGGCTGGAACCCTGCTTGTAGCTGGTCTCATGTTCCTCGTCGATGATGATGAGACCCAAGTCGCTGAGCGGGCAAAAGAGCGCCGAGCGGGCGCCGACGACCACGCGGGCCGCACCGCTGGCGACCATATCCCACTGGTCTAGGCGCTCGCCGGCCGAAAGGCGCGAGTGGAAGACCGCAACCGTCTCGCCAAAGCGCGAGCGAAAACGGCCGACGGTCTGGGCCGTCAGCGAGATCTCAGGCACGAGCAAGCAGGCCGAGCGACCGGCCGCGAGCACGCGCTCGATAGCGGAGAGGTAGACCTCGGTTTTGCCGGAACCAGTAACACCGTCCACGACCACCACGTCACCGTGCGCATCCAGGCGAGCGCGCTCAATCTGCGCGAGCGCCTGCTGCTGGCCATTCGTAAGTGCGACCGGCGCTTTGCCGCTCGCGGAGGACAGCGTAGTCTGCTCGCTGCAACCGCGCCAGGCACGGCGCTCCTCCACCACCACGACACCGCGTTTTTCGAGCGCCTTGATGGTCGCCGACATGCTGTTGTAAAGCAGATTGAGGTCGCGCGTCGTGACGGGGCCGCACTGGAGCGCCTCGATGAGCTGGCGCTGGCGAACGGCGGTCTTGGGCGGCGTATAGTCGAAGCCCTCGGGCGTGAGCATGACCCAGCGATTTTGAATAGGCTTGACGGCGGGACGCTCAACCGACCATGCGCCGTCATCGCCCTTGACCACGCGCGGGCTACCGCCCGGAGGCAAAAACAGGCGCAGGCACTCGGAAAGCGTCGCGACATACTCGCGGCTCATCCAGTGTGCGATACGGGCAGCCTCGGCGGTAAAGAGCGGTTTGCTGAGGATTACCTCGATGGGCTTGATGCGCGAGGGGTCGAGGGCGTTGTTTCCTCGCAGCTCGCCCAACTCAAGCG
>CABQMC010000189.1 GCA_902465115.1 uncultured Collinsella sp. | reverse complement strand
CTACAAGCCGGACGCGCCGACCGACCTCGTCGTAACGGAGTCGACCGACGGCTCCACCGCCCTCGAGTGGGTCAACCATCCGGACGACGGGGCACGCAAGTACTACGAGGGCGTCAACGTCTACCGCCACACCGATGACGGGCCGACCGAGAATCCGTACAACCAGGGGACGATCTCCAACTGGCGCGACGCGACGACGAGCGCCAACCGCTTCTACGACTACGACGTCAGGGCGCGCTGGCGCGGCGGCATCTCCGAGATGTCGAACAAGGTCCGAGTCTTCAAGACCCCCGCGCCCCCGGCATCCGTCTCGCTCGCGCGATCCGGCGACGGCGAGGTCTCGCTGATCGTGCGGGGTCCCGACATCCCGTGGTGGATAAGCGGCTTCAAGGTCCGCGCGACCTCAGACGGCGGGAAGACCTACATCTCCCGCATCCTCGCCGCCGACAAGCAGGAGCCGGGCGTCTGGGTCATGACCGACCCGGCCGCCGTGGCCGGAGAGAGGGTCGTATACGAGGTCTGCACCTACCGCGACAAGCCCGTGGCGGGCTCCGGAGACACCATCTGCTCGGCGTGGACGGCGTCCAACGCCGTGGCTACCGGCCTGGACCCGGCCTACCCGACCGGGACGACGGCGACCGTGTCCTGGTCGCGCAGTCACCCGGACGGCACGGCCCAGACCGCGGCCCAGGTGGAGCTGGTCAAGCCCGGCGGTGCCTCGGCGGTGGCCGACATCGCCGGCGCAGCCTCGACGGCATCCCTGGCACTCGCCGACAAGGGGACCTACCGCCTGCGCGTGCGCACCAAGGGCTCGGACCCGTCATGGGGCGCCTGGAGCCAGTACTCGTCGTTCACCGTCGCGGACCCTCCGCAGGCGTTCTTCACCACGCCGGCCGAGGACGGTGATGCGGTCGTCGAGCTGCCGCTCGACATCGCGTGGGAGGCCGCCGACGAGACCGGCATCGCCTCCCAGCGCCTGAGAATCATCTCGGCGTCCGCTTCGGTTCTGGATGCCGACGTCGGCGCATCGGCTCGCACGTATTCGGTGGCCACTGGCCTGAGCAACGAGACGTTATACACGCTGGAACTCACCGTGCGCGGCGGCTCGGGCCTGGCGGCCACGTTCACCAGAACGTTTGCGACGGAGTGGCTCGTTCCCGCGGCACCGATCGTCTCGGTCGCGTACTCCGACGACTACGCCGCTATCGTCACCGTGCGCGACGGGGTGTCGGAGTACGCCGTCGACGGCCACCGGCTCCGAGGGCCGATGGCCCTGACTGAGTCCGGGAACATCAGGTTCACCGGCGGCGTCGCCATCAGGGGCACCAAGGCCGTGTTGCACGACCTGCCGCCGTGCCAGTCCTTCGACGTCATACGCGTGCTGCCGGACGGCTCGCGCCGAACGCTCGCGACCGGCCTAAAACAGGGCCAGAGCGTCATCGACCGCCTGCCGCCGCTCAACGCGGCGTTCGCCTACGTCGCGGTGGGTCACGCCGCGAGCGGCACGGTCTCCACGACCGAGGTCGAGACCTCGTGCGCCTGCCGCGGCTACGCCTTCAACTTCGACGCTGGCGCGACTACGGTCGTCGCCGGCACCGTCGGGGTGGGCGGCCCTCCCGTCTACTCGCGCAGCTACGACCACGACGTCGTCCAGTACCACTTCTTCGGCTCGCCGGGCGGCCTGCCGATGGGCTTCACCTCCAGGAAGCTCAACGTGCCCGAGAACTGGGAGTTCGGCGTCCGTGCCGAAGATATCGAGCGTGTCTCGGCGCTGTTCCTCGCCAACTCGCACTGCTGGGCGCGCACCAACGACGGGGAGCGCGCATTCGTGAGCCTGTCTCCGAACATCACGAGGTCCTCGCCCGGCTGGTACAGGGTGAGCCTCACCACCAAGCGAGAGGTCTGGAGGGAGCCCAATGCCTAGGGACAGGTTCTGGCTGGAGCCGTTCCACGCAGACTTCCGATTCGTGAGGGTCGGTCTCTCCACCGGCCTCGAGGGCTCCGAGCTCGGCAACATCACCAGCGGAAGTGTGGAGCGCAACCAAGACACGGCCATCTTCGAGCAGGGGAGCATCGACTATGTCGGGGAGCTCGACTTGGGCACCGACCTCCTGCGCGTGTACCTCGAGGCTTCGTCCCTGTGGACCGGCGAGAGCCGCACGGAGGCGCTCGGAACCTTCTACGTCTCCACCCCAAAGGCGAGCGCGGACGGTGCGGTCACCACCGGCGTCGCCGACATCTACGGCAGGCTCAGGGCGCTCGCCAAGGACGATTTCGACGGCCCCTACGTTATCCCCGCCGGGACCAACATGGTCGACGCCGCCAGGAAGATCGCCGAGAGCTGCGGTCTGGAGGTCGTCGCGGACGAGAGCGACGCCGTGCTCTCTTCGACGTGGGTGTTCGGCATCTCGACGACATCGTCCGACGAGGATCGCACGGACTCCAAACTCGCCGCCGTCAACCGCCTGCTCGAAGCCGCCGGATTCCTCGCGGCGCACACCGACCCGTACGGCCGCGTGCTGTTCCGCCGCTACGTGGAGCCGGACCAGAGGCCCGTCTCCTTCGACTACGTCGAGGGCCCCGACTGCCGCGTGACGCTCAAGCTCGACCGCGAGCGCGACACCTTCGACGTGGCCAACGTCGTCCATGTCGACTTCTCGTCCCAGGACATCTCGGTGCGAGGCACGGCGGTCGACGACGACCCCGACAGCCCGTACTCCACCGTGAGCACCGGGCGGCGCGTGACCGCCCGATACGACCTATCCGACTTGCCCACGAGTGTCACAGAGGACTCGAACATCCTCTCTGGCGCCGCCGAGATGCAGGTCGGCTCGGGGACCAAGGAGAGCGGGACCTACCGCCAGAGCGACAGCCACGGCTCCATCTCCACCGTGTACGTGCCGGACTCCCCACAGACTGCCGTGTTCTTCGGCCTCAAGGTCGCGAGCGACGGCGGGCGCATCGGCTTCTGCCAAGACAGGGTCGGATCGCTCAAGAAGGGCGTACCGGTCACACAGAGCCTGTGGATCAAGGGGACGAAGGGCGCCCGCGTGAGCCTGCAGGCTTGGTGGGTGCCGTCCCTATCAGCCGGCCCGCACCTGCATTACACGACGCTCACGGGCGAGTGGCAGCACATCGTCGCGACCGAGACGCCCGCGGACAACTACAGCGAGGTCTCGGCCGGATACGTATACCTGGAGTCCGGCGGGGAGGCCGTCGTCGTCGCCGAGAAGGTGGAGGAGGGCCCCACGGCCACGCCGTGGCCCCATGACGCCATCCAGGCCGCCGCCGACGCCAAGGCCGCCGAGCTGCTCAGGGACGGGCGGTCCGTCATCCAGAGGGTGAACTGCACCTGCACATACGACCCCGTGTCGGTCTACGACGCGGGCAACCTCCGCCTGGCGAGCGCCGACATCGATGCCGACCACACCTGTATCAGGACGCAGACGCTCATGTTCGAGACGGCCTGCCCGATGGATATCGAGATGAGAAAGTTCGAGAGGAGCGCGGCATGAGCATGGCGTCAGACCTCCTGGAATCGATTGAGCCGCCCGACAGGGCATCGGTGCAGATCGCCTACGGCTACGTCACGGCAGTCACCGGCAGCTCGCTGTCGGTACTCGTGCGCGGCGGCGTGGCAGAGGGCGTGCGCATGACCACGGGCTGCTCGGGCGCCAAGGTGGGGCAGAGGGCGGTGCTCATCGGCTCACCGCCGGTCTGGACCGCGATCGGAATCCTCGCGTAAAGGAGGGACATAAAGATACACAAGATCAAGGTGCGAGACCGCACCGTGTCGTGCGACGACCTCGAGCTGGTCCAAGGCACGCAGGGCGTCGACGCGGTCGGCCTCGACCTCGACCCGGA
>CABQMC010000188.1 GCA_902465115.1 uncultured Collinsella sp. | reverse complement strand
GGCGTGGCGGCCTTGGGGATAAAGACCGAAACCGAGATGGACACCGAAATCGAGCCGCGACGAGCCTTGGGCACCACGGAACGACCGAGCTCCAGCACGTGATCGGCCAGATTGGCGATGGCCACGATGTCCTCATCGCGCTCGCCGGGAAGGCCCATCATAAAGTAGAGCTTCATGCGGTTCCAGCCGGCCTCGAAGGCCGCCTTGGCCGCACGGTCCAGGTCCTCCTCGGTCACGTTCTTGTTAATGATGTCGCGCATGCGCTGGCTGCCGGCCTCGGGCGCGAACGTCAGGCCGCCCTTCTTTTCGCCGGCGACCGACTCGGCCATATCCACGCCAAACGAATCCAGGCGCTGCGACGGAATAGACACGCGAATACCCGTATCCTCCAGGCGACGGTTGAGCCTGCCGAGCACGTCGCGAATGCAGGAGTGGTCGGTCGTGGAGAGCGAGGTCAGCGACACCTCGTCATAGCCGGTCTTTTCCAGACCCTGAATCACCGACGAGACGATCTGGTCGGCCGAGCGCTCGCGCACCGGGCGATACGTCATGCCGGCCTGACAAAAACGACAGCCGCGGGCGCAGCCGCGCAGGATCTCGATAGACAGGCGGTCGTGAACCAGCTGTGCATAGGGCACGCACGACTGCGACAGCGGATTCGTGGCGCCGAAATCCTCGACGACGCGCTTGTAGACCACGGTCGGCGCATCCTTGCCCTCACGCGGCACGGTGTAGCCATGCGGCGAGCAGGGCTCGTCGTGACAAACCTCATAGAGCGACGGCACGTAGTTGCCGGCAATGGATGCAAGCTGCTCGACAATCTGCGCGCGCGGGACCCCTTCGTCACGCAGGCGGCGATGCAGCTGGCAGGTATCGAGCAGCGATTCCTCGCCCTCACCGATGAGGATGGCATCGAAGAAGGCCGCGTACGGCTCGGGGTTGTACACCGAGGGGCCGCCGGCGATGATAATAGGGTCGTCCTCGGTGCGGTCAGCCGCTAACAGCGGAATACCAGCGAGGTCGAGTGCCTCGAGGAAGTTCGTCACCGCCATCTCGTGCGGCACATGCAGGCCGACGATATCAAACGAAGCGACCGGCGCTGCACCCTCGAGCGAGAGCAGCGGAATGCCTGCCTCGCGCATGGCGTCACCCATATCGGGCCACGGCACATAGCCGCGCTCGCAGGAGATGCCCTCGGCCTGGTTAAGGATGTTGTAGAGGATGGCGATGCCCTGGTTGGGCAGACCGACCTCGTACACATCCGGGTAGATCAGGCAGCAACGGTAGTCGGCATCGGCCTTGGAAAGCGTGCCCCACTCGTGATCGATATAGCGACTCGGTTTCTCGACCTTGGCGAGCAGCGGCTCAATTAAATGAAAACAGTCTTGGTATGCAACGCGCAACGGAAAACCCCTAAGCTGCGAGATCGGATGCGTCCTGGTAGGACGCCATAGGACGGGTAGCGCCCGCGACCGTGGTCACCAGATCGCGAACGCGGGAGAACGTGGCAGTGACCACCTCGTTGGCACGACTGTAGTCGACATCGCGCTCGTAGAGCGAAACGAGCGCACGGCCCATGCCATAGGTGCCCGCGGCGGCAGTGAGCGCCTTGACGGCAAACCCAATATGCGGCGTCTGCTTGACGAGCGCGCGGGTGACCGCGCGGATCACAAGACCGCCGGCAAGCACGCCCGCGACCTCGTAGCCACGCTCTGGCTTAATGCCGCGTCCAAAGACGGCAGCGAGCTCAAAGAGCATGCCCACCTGCGCCAGCGCCATAACGGGATAATCGGCGCCCGGCAAAAACACCAGCGCACCGGTCGCCATATTGGTGAGCGCGCACGAGGTGATGATACGATTGGCTGCCGCAATGCGCATGAAGGCAAAGTTCGCCGCAAAAGCCGTTTCCTTGTCGGTGCGATCGAGAATCCAGCGAGCAAGCGTCTCGAGCAGATACGTCTTATCGGTTGCCGCTACCACGCCGAGCATGGGCGTGGACTCCTCGATAAACGGCACCTCCACAGCAGACTCGGCAAGCACGCACACGGGCGCGCCGGCGATCACGAGCTCCTGCACGGCACTCTCCAAGCGGTCGGAACCACACGAGAGCACCAGCACCACATCGGTATCGGTCTTTGGAGCAATTCGCTCCTCCCCCAGACGCTCGACGCGCACAATGCCCGAGGTCGTCTGCGGCACAAAGGCGTCACGCACCGTCTCGGCCAGAAAGCGCGAGGCGGACGAATCCAGATAGACCGAGACGCGCACCGGCGTATCGGAATCCTTCTTAACGGACGCGCCCATCTTAAAAGCGCGGGTCAGCTTATCTACGGGAATTTTCATAGCAAACCCTTCCAGCGGTTACGCGGCGCCCGAACGATGCCGCCATATGGATTGTACGATACCCACCGTCAGCAGCTGAATCATCATCGAAGACGAACCAAAGCTAATAAACGGTAGCGGAATACCGGTAATCGGCATCATGCCGATGCACATGCCGATGTTTTCGAAGGTCTGGAACGCCCACATGCCGACGATACCTACGCATGATAAGCGTAGGAACAGAGACTCGCACTTAAAGGCAACGCGGATCGTCGAGAAGATGAGCAGTACATACAAGCACAGCAGCAAAAAGGAGCCGCAGAAGCCAAAGGTCTCGGACAAAAAGGCGAAGACGAAGTCGGTATGGAACTCGGGTAGGAAGCCGCCGGCCGACTGCGTCGCATGCCCCAGGCCTTTACCAAAGAAACCGCCCGAGCCGACCGCGATGAGCGATTGCTGCAGATTGTACGCATCGTCCGAATCGGCATTATCGGGGTCGATAAAGACCGTCAGACGGTTCATCTGATACTGCTTGATGAGCACATCGTGGCCGAGCAACGAATCAAAGACCGAATCGAGCGCCAGGACGAGGGCCACCAAGCCCACGAGCAGGGCCAGGGTCGACAGCACCCATTCGCGGCGTGCACCGCTCATACAAATGACGATGGCGCCCGAAACCAGCACGACCAGGCCCGAGCCCAGGTCGCCCATGGCAACGACGGCCAAAAACGGAATGGACAGCATGCCGCAGAGCTTGACGTAGTCGCGAACGGTATCGATGCGACCGTTATACTGCGAGCCAAGCGTAGCAATAAAGAAGATGGTGATGAGCTTGGCAAGCTCAACCGGCTGGAATGTCAAGCCGATACCGGGAATCTTGATCCAGCCCGTCATGCCCAGACCGCCCGTATAGGACAGACCCGGAATCTTGGGCGAGAAAATCACGATCAGGTCAATGACGAGCAACGCCGTCGAGAAATTGGAAATACCGCGCAGGTCGGTACGCCAGACCAGCACCGCCAGCACCGCTCCGATGCCAATTCCCAGCAGATGGCGTGAGAACGAGGCATCGGCCTTAAACTGCGAAGCCGACCAGATAATGATGGCACCGTAGGCGACGAGAGCCACAGTAGCCACGAGCACACCGATATGCACCTTTTGGCGAAACGTGCCGCGCGAGGCCGAAAGTTGCTTGTTGACACGGTCCAGGCTGCTGCGAGAGCCGGTCTTGGTTGAACGGAACAGATCCGCCGGAGAAAAATCCATCGCAACCTCCTATCGAACCGAAGAATCGCCCGAGGCCGAAGAGGTATCGGGCTCGCCATAAATCACGCCGAGCACGTCGCGCACGACATGCATCGCGGTATCTGAGCCGCCGCCGCCCTGCTCCAGGACAGTAGCGATGACATACTTGGGGTCATCGGCCGGTGCATAGGCGCAGAACCACGCGTATTCGTCCTCGCCGCTTTTCTCGCCCGTGCCCGACTTGCCGTATACCTGCGGCGTCAGGGTGCCAAAGTGAGCCGCTAGGGACGTCGATGC
>CABQMC010000187.1 GCA_902465115.1 uncultured Collinsella sp. | reverse complement strand
CCAACGGCTCGGGGAAAACCACCCTTCTTGAAGCGCTGTCGGGCCAATTTCCCACCCGCATCCGCTCGGGAAGCCTGGCGGCAGACGGAATCTGCCAACGTCGATCAGCCGAATTTGCAGAACTCGTCTACCTGAGCTCTTCGGGCGGCGCGGATCTCTATCCCACGCTATCGGCCATCGAGCACCTTGCTTTCGTTAGGGAGGCGTGGAAATCGGCCGCCGACATCGACTCGCTCTGCGACTCCCTCGGAATCTCCCCATATCTCGACAAGCCGACCCGTAAACTCTCGACAGGAATGAAGCAGCAGGTAAAGCTTGCCATGGCGATAGCGACCGATTGCCCGTACCTCATCCTCGATGAACCGCTGAACGGCCTCGATCCGGGAAAACGGAAAACCTCCTGCGACGCGATGCGCAGCGAAGTGGCGCGGGGACGCAGCGTGCTCATTTCAAGCCATCTACTCGACGACCTGGCAGACCTTACCAACTCGTTCTACTTCATCGAAGCCGGCACGCTCGTGGAAAAGATCAAGTCGTCCTCGCAGACGCTCAAGCAGGAATACCTCGATACATACGAAGGAGGTGAATGACATGAAACTATTTGAACAGCTGAAGTCCAATGCGTCGCGCATGGCTGTCTACGCCATCCTCGTGGCAACGGCTTGATGCGGAATCGCGGCACCCGTCTATGCGCTCAACGGGGAGAAAGGCGATGTCGAACCCGCGTACATGGCTTCGACGGTTAAGGACCGGTACAAAGCCTTCTCTGGAGACACGTTTTACGTAGCAGAGTACGACACGACCTACCGTCAGCTTCGCTACAACAAGGGCTACGACTATCTAGGCGCAGAGGCAATCAGCTATACGTCGGGTTGGTACCGCTCCAACTATGGACACATAACCCAGTTCAAGTGTAACTACCGTGTGTACAACTAAAGCAACCGGCCGGGACGAGGGGTGACGCAAAAGCGTCGCCCCTCGTTTTTAACCATGTCAACTGAACCTAGTTCAGTTTGGTTGATTTCCGATCTCAGCCGAACACATTGAGCGGAAAGGCCGTTCCCGCAGTCAGTCGAACGTCCCCGGGGCCCTTCTCAGGCCCCGGGGACGGCATTTTCCCAGTTGAAGGAACGGTGGAGATGTGTTTCGATGGGTCAGATTCGTGTCGTTCCGAAAAGACCGTGAACCTTTTGTGGGACACGCGGCGCCGTGGTACCATAGCCGAGTTTGTTGTCTTGGTCGGAAACCAAGACGCCTTATGCGCTGATCGGTAACCAGCGCCTGACCAATAAGGAGTCCTACCATGAAGCAGGGTATCCATCCCCAGTATGTCGAGTGCACGGTGACGTGCTCCTGCGGCAACACCTTCAAGACGCACGCTACCGTGTCCGAGATGAAGGTTGAGCTTTGCAACGAGTGCCACCCGTTCTACACCGGCCAGCAGAAGTTCGTCGACACCGGTGGACGCGTCCAGCGCTTCGCCGACAAGTTCGGTGGCGCCGCTGCCGCCCAGCTCAAGAAGGCCGAGGAGGCCAAGGCTGCCAAGGCTGCCAAGGCTGCTGAGGCCGAGGCCGCTCGCAAGGCCGCCGCTGAGGCTAAGGCTGCCGAGAAGGCCAAGCGTGCCGCTAAGTTTGCCGAGGAGGCTGCCAAGCAGGCCGCCGAGGCTCCCGCAGAGGCTCCCGTCGAGGAGGCCGCTGCCGAGGCCGAGACCACCGAGGCTGCTGAGTAAATAGCTCGCCGCGGAAACACTCGCATTCATGGCATAAGGGCCGTGCATCCGTTTGGGTGCGCGGCCCTTTTCTTTTTAAATTAGTGCAAACTAACCTGTCCCCATGGCACCACATGGCGGAGAGGCGGCGTTTGCCCAGATAGACCTGCCAAAATTAACCTGTCCCATTGTGGCAGGTTGGTCGTAGTTATTACGTGGCGGTCGAGCTCGACCGTATAGGCCGCGCCTTGTTTGGCTAAAGTACAATCATCTGTGTTTAACTCGTCCGCAGCTGCACGGCGTGGGCGATGGCCAAAAAGGAAAACCACATGGGATTCATGTCAAAGCTGCTGTCCTTTGGATCCGATAAGGACCTGAAGCGCTACTACAAGATCGTTGACCAGATCAACGGTCTTGAGCCCCAGTTTGAGAAGATGACCGAGGAGGAGCTCCGCGCCCAGACCGATAAGTTCCGTGAGCGCTACGCCAACGGCGAGTCGCTCGACGACATGCTTCCCGAGGCTTTTGCCACCGTGCGCGAGGCTTCCAAGCGCATCACGGGCATGCGTCACTTTGACGTACAGCTCATCGGCGCCATGGCGCTTCATGAGGGTCATATTGCCGAGATGAAGACCGGCGAGGGCAAGACGCTCGTCTCCACCTTGGCCGGCTACCTCAACGCTATCGCCGGCAAGGGCGTGCATGTCGTTACCGTCAACGATTACCTGGCAAAGCGCGACTCCGAGTGGATGGGCCGCATCTACAAGTACCTGGGAATGACCGTCGGTCTGCTCCAGAACAACATGCCGCTCGAGCTCAAGCGTCCGGCCTACCAGGCGGACGTCACCTACGGCACCAACTCCGAGTTCGGTTTCGACTACCTGCGCGACAACATGGTCACCCGCCCCGAGCAGCGCGTTCAGCGCGGCCACCATTACGCCATCGTCGACGAGGTCGACTCCATCCTGATCGATGAGGCCAGAACGCCGCTCATCATCTCGGGTGCCGGTACCAAGTCCGCCAGCACCTACAAGGACTTCGCGCGTGCCGTGCGCGGCTTGGAGCGCGGTGAGGACGTGTCGCACGACATGCTCACCGCCACCGAGGACGTTGAACCCACGGGCGACTACGTCATGGACGAGGCCAAGCACACCATCGCCGCCACCGAGCGCGGTCTTAAGAAGATCGAGCGCCGCCTGGGTATCGATGACATCTATGCCGATCTCTCCGGCCAGCTGGTCAACCACCTGCAGCAGGCGCTGAAGGCCCAGTACATGTTCCACCGCGATAAGCAGTACGTGGTCACCAACGGCGAGGTCAAGATCGTCGACGAGTTCACTGGCCGCATTATGGAAGGCCGCCGTTATTCCGAGGGCCTGCACCAGGCCATCGAGGCCAAAGAGGGCGTGCTCGTACGCGAGGAGAACCAGACCCTGGCCACCATCACCCTGCAGAACTACTTCCGTCTGTATGACAAGCTCTCCGGTATGACCGGCACGGCACTTACCGAGGATGCCGAGTTCCGCGAGATCTACAAGCTGCCCGTCGAGGTCATCCCCTCCAACAAGCCCGTGCAGCGTGTTGACCACGAGGACCTGGTCTACCGCACCATTCAGGCCAAGTACAACGCCGTTGCCGACGACGTTGAGCGTCGTCACGCCAAGGGCCAACCGGTCCTGGTGGGCACCGTCTCCATCGAGAGCTCCGAGAAGCTGTCCGCCGCCCTTACCAAGCGCGGCATCGCACACGAGGTCCTCAACGCCAAGCATCACGAGCGCGAGGCTCATATCGTTGCCCAGGCCGGACGCTACGGCGCCGTGACCATCGCTACTAACATGGCCGGTCGTGGTACCGACATCCTGCTGGGCGGCAACCCCGACGAGCTGGTGCGCGAGCGCCTTGAGTACGAGGGCCTGACCATGGAGGACGTGACGCCCGAGCAGCTCGAGCAGTTTAACGCCGAGGCCAAGGAGACCTGCAAGGCCGAGCGCGAGCGCGTGCTTGCCGCCGGCGGCCTGACCGTTATCGGCACCGAGCGCCATGAGTCCCGCCGTATCGACAACCAGCTGCGCGGCCGCTCCGGTCGTCAGGGCGATCCGGGCGAGACCCAGTTCTACCTGTCGCTCGAGGACGACCTCATGCGCCTGTTCGGCGGCGACAAGATGGACCGCGTC
>CABQMC010000186.1 GCA_902465115.1 uncultured Collinsella sp. | reverse complement strand
AAATGACGTTGTTGCGCGAGATCATCCGCGCGCGCATGGAGCGCGCCGGTGCGCATGTGGACGGCCTGGTGTTCAAAACCACCGCGCCCGGTCACATGCCGCCCGCCGCCAAGGAGCGCCTTCGCCCAGCGACGACCGAGCGCCCGCCGGCCCCACACGCCGACCTCAGCGATGCCGAGCGCACCGAGATTGAGCGCCAAGTGGCGCCCATCGAAGACCAAAAACTGCGCGAGGCCCTCGAGAACGCCATGAGAGCCAGTGCCGAGTGGGCCAAGGGCGTGCAAAGCAAAAAAGAGCCTTAAATCGCATCTGGTGGCCTTGTAGAGCCAAATACCCTCGTTCCCGAGGGTATTTTTTTACGATAAACTAGTAAGGCTGTACACATTTTCTTGACTGAAGGAGGACGTGTGGCAAACGAAAACGATTACGATGGCGGCGAGATTAAGATTCTCGAAGGTCTCGAGGCCGTTCGTAAGCGCCCGGGCATGTATATCGGCTCGACGAGCGCCAGCGGTCTGCATCACCTGGTGTGGGAGATCGTTGACAACTCTGTCGACGAGGCCATGGCCGGTTTCTGCACCGAGATCCAGGTGACGGTCCACGCCGACAACTCCATCACGGTCGTCGACAACGGGCGCGGCATCCCCGTCGACGAGCACCCTGTTAAAAAGATCCCGACGCTCGAGGTTGTCATGACGATCTTGCACGCCGGCGGTAAGTTCGATAACTCGGCCTATAAGGTCTCGGGCGGCCTGCACGGCGTGGGCATCTCCGTCGTCAACGCACTGTCCAAGCGTGTGGTCGTTCAGGTTCGTCGCGACGGCAACACCTACGAGATGGAGTTCTCGCGCGGCAAGACCGTCAAGAAGATGGAGGTCGTGGGCACCTCGGATTCGACGGGCACCACCGTCACCTTCTGGCCCGACGACGAGATCTTCGAGACCTGCATCTACGATTTCGATACGCTGCACAACCGTCTGCAGGAGACGGCGTTCCTCAATAAGAACCTCAAAATCGTGCTGACCGACGAGCGCGAAGCGACTCCCCACGTGGAGGAGTTTTGCTACGAGGGCGGCATCATCGACTTCGTCAAGTTCCTCAACGAGGGCAAGGACGTCCCCGAGGCCTTTAAGGAGCCCATCTACATTGAGGGCAAATCGGACCCGGACGCGCCTGTGGCCAAGATGGGCGAGGTCGAGGTTTCCCTGCAGTGGAATAGCGGCTACGGCGAGAACGTCATGTCGTTTGCCAACGACATCTACACCCCCGAGGGCGGCATGCACCTTGAGGGCTTCCGCACCGCGCTCACCCGCGTGATCAACGACTATGCGCGCAAGCAGAACCTGCTCAAGGAAAAAGACGCCAATCTGACCGGCGACGATGTGCGCGAGGGCCTTTCGGCCGTTATCTCGGTCAAGCTGCCCGATCCGCAGTTTGAGGGCCAGACCAAGGCCAAGCTCGGCAGCTCCTATATGCGCGCGCTGACGCTCAAGATCGTGACCGACGGCCTTGCCGATTACCTCGAGGAGCACCCTAAGCCCGCTCGCGAGATCGTCAAGAAGGCGCAGCAGGCCTGCAAGGCGCGCAATGCCGCCCGCAAGGCGCGCGAGGCGACCCGCCGCAAGAGCCTGCTCGAGACGGCGTCCCTGCCCGGTAAGCTCGCCGACTGCTCGGTGCGCGATGCCGAGCTGACCGAGCTCTTCATCGTAGAGGGCGACTCGGCAGGCGGTTCGGCCAAGGACGGCCGTCGCCGAGACATCCAGGCGATTCTGCCCCTGCGCGGCAAGATTTTGAACGTCGAGCGCGTTGGTGACCATCGCGCGTTCTCGAGTGACACCATCCAGTCGCTGATTACCGCGATCGGCTGCGGCGTCACGACGACCGCCGGCGACGGCGGCGATTTCGATATCACCAAGGCGCGCTACCACAAGATCATCATCATGACCGATGCAGACGTCGACGGCGCGCATATCCGCATCCTGCTGCTGACGTTCTTCTACAAGTACATGCGTCCGCTGATCGATGCCGGCTACGTCTATGTTGCCTGCCCGCCCATCTTTGGCATTAAGGTGCGCAACAAGATCCACTACGTGTATCCCAACGGCCGCCAGCCCGAAGACGAGATCCTGCGCGATACCATCCAGAGTCTGGGCCTGAACCCCGATGATAACGACGAGGACGGCAAGGCCAAGGACGGCAAGATCACCAAAAAGCGCAAGGGCTATACCGTCCAGCGCTACAAGGGCCTGGGCGAGATGGACCCCAAACAGCTTGCCTCGACGACGATGGACCCAAAGACCCGCATTCTGCAGCGTGTGTCGATCGAGGACGCCGTGGTGGCGGACCGCGCCGTGCGCGAGCTGATGGGTTCCGAGGTCGGCTATCGCCGCGAGTACATCGAGAAGCATGCACATGATGCACGATTCTTAGATGCCTAACCTGTTCGGCTTTCCCAGCCACCGCACCTTCGCCCTCAATCGTCGGTCGCGTACCCAAGTACGCTTCCCTCCTCTTTCGGGCGAATCTGCGGCACCTGGAAAAGCCGTCTCCGTGGTAGGGAACTAATTAGACCACGCAAACCATGAGGAGGTAACGTGGCAGACGATATCAACAATAACGAGGGTATGGACGAGGCCGGCGATGCCGGTATGCCCGATGATCTGAAGCGCCTGCTTGCCCGTGCTGAGCAGGGCGAGGACGGCGATCCGGACGCCTATAACCCCGATGCCGATGATGATGAGGAAGAGGACGACGACGGTGAGCTCGAGGAGAGCTTTGGCGAAGTCGATCGTGGCGCCTCGGCCGGCGAGGACATCAACGGCGGCCAGCTCCAGATTTCGGAGTTCGGTCGCGAGATGAAGCAGTCGTTCATCGAGTATTCGATGTCGGTTATCACAGCGCGTGCCCTGCCGGACGTGCGCGACGGCTTAAAGCCGGTACACCGCCGCATCCTGTACGCGATGAACGAGAGCGGCATCTACCCCAACCGCCCACACAAAAAGTCGGCCTGGACGGTCGGCGAAGTTATCGGTAAGTACCACCCGCACGGTGACTATGCGGTCTACGAGGCCATGGTCCGCCTGGCGCAGTGGTTCTCCATGCGCACGCCGCTCATCGACGGTCACGGCAACTTCGGCAACATCGATGGCGACGGCGCGGCGGCCATGCGTTACACCGAGAGCCGCCTGGCCAAGCCCGCCATGGAACTGCTGCGTGACTTGCAGAAGGATACCGTCGACTGGCAGCCCAACTACGACGAATCGCTCGCCGAGCCCGTGGCACTGCCTGCGCGCTTCCCCAACCTGCTGGTCAACGGCAGCCAGGGCATCGCCGTCGGCATGGCCACCAACATCGCCCCGCATAACCTCACCGAGGCAATCGAGGCCACCTGCTACCTGATCGACAACCCCGACGCCACCGTCGACGAGCTCATGCAGATCATGCCCGGTCCGGACTTCCCCACCGGCGCCATCATCATGGGCAGCGCCGGCATTAAGCAGAGCTACGAGACCGGCCGCGGCTCCATTACCGTGCGTGCCAAGGCACATGTGGAGTCCACCAAGACCGGCCGCAGCCGCCTGGTCTTTACCGAGATTCCCTACATGGTCAACAAGGGCACCCTGCAGGAGAAGATCGCCCAACTCGTCAACGACAAGCGCATCGAGGGCATCTCGGATATGCGCGATGAGTCCAACCAGAAGGGCATCCGTCTGGTCATCGAGCTCAAGAAGGGCGTCATTCCGCAAGTCGTGCTCAACAACCTGTATAAGTACACCTCGCTGCAGACGACCTTCGGCGCCAACAACCTGGCGCTCGTCAACGGCGTTCCCAAATGCCTGAGCCTGCGCGAGATGTTGCAGCACTACATCGACCACCAGGTCGATGTCGT